>JABHIW010000134.1 GCA_018670825.1 Candidatus Scalindua sp.
ACCGACGGTCGCTGAAAGGGCCGCGCAAAGTGCCTGAAAGGGGGTTATCTCTCCCGGGTCATCGGGGTTATCATATTTACCTCTGGCAACTGCGATACCATGACCAATCCTTCTGAATTGTGGGAAAACGAGTCTTATACTGAAATAAACACCGGAGCCAACAAGCAGGATAACCAGCGGCATACTCCATATATAGCCCGCAATCATCCCCAGGACCCTTGTTACTTCATCCAGTGCTGAAACATTCATGAGTGGTAATATATTATGCATAGATAAAGAAATTTAATATGGTAATTAAAGGAGATAAATTTTCAATCGACAATCAACAGTTTTCAATCCATTAGCCCCTTTCAATCCAACCTCCCCCGATAACGATATCTCCATCGTAAAATACGGCAGCTTGCCCAGGAGTTATGGCGCGTTCAGGTTGCTTAAACTGAACTCTGACGCGATTGTGTTCCAGTGGATAAATGATAGCTGGCGCTCCGTTATGTTTGTACCTGATCTTTACTGAAGCAGACAACTCCTTTTCCGGCTTTTCAATTGAAATCCAGTTTACCTTGTCTACCGTAAACGTGTCTTTTAAAAGTTTTTCTGCAGTCCCAACGGTAACAGTCTTTTTCGTGGGATCAATATCAACTACATATCTTGGTTCACCAAAGGCCATGCCCAATCCTTTTCTTTGGCCAATGGTAAAATTGTGAATGCCGTCATGTGTGCACAGGGTGTTATCGTCCGTATCTTTTAATAGGCCTGTACCAATTTCTGTTCCTACTTTTTGAACAATCAAATCACTGTAACTCTTGCTGGTAACAAAACAGATATCCTGACTTTCCGGCTTGTCCTTAGTTTTCAGGTTTACTTTAGAGGCTTCCTTGCGGACCTCCTCTTTGGTCATATTTCCGAGTGGGAACAAGGCCCTGGACAATTGATTCTGGTCAAGAGAGAAAAGTACATAAGACTGGTCTTTATTATCATCAATTCCCTTTTTCAAAACATATCGTTCATTGAGTTTGTCTATTCTGGCAAAGTGACCAGTCGCTACATAATCAGCCTTAAGGTAATCCGCAAACCTGAGCAATTTGCCAAACTTAAGTTCCTGATTGCAGATTATACAAGGGTTGGGAGTTCTCCCTTTCAAATACTCGTCACAAAAGTATTCAATAATGCCATTAAACTCATCTTCAAAGTTAAGAACATAAAAGGGAATACCAAGAAATGATGCAACATTTCTGGCATCTCTGGCATCTTCAGCGCTACAGCACGTTGCCGTTTTTCGATCTGGTGGAGGTTCGGTGGTGGTATTTCCAAGACGCATGAATAAACCTATTACATCGTACCCCTGTTCAATTAAAAAATGAGCGGCGACGCTGCTGTCAACGCCACCACTCATTGCAATTACTACTCTTTTTTTCATTTTTCTTTAACGTAAAGATGGGTTACTTATATCCATATATAGGAATTGGAGTAAAACAGAGAAAAAACATAACCAACATTAACACCCCTACACATTTACGTCTAAAATCAAGTGGTGTAAATTGATCTACAGGGGCAGGATGCCTAAAACCAAACAATAGAAGTAATACGGCGATAAGGATCCAATTTTTGGAAACAAATATTGCAAGACAACAGAATATTCCAATTCCAACTTTTGACACAAGACTACTATGTTTTCCCAATAATGAATAAATGACATGACCACCATCAAGCTGCCCGATAGGCATCAGGTTTAGGGCGGTAACAAACATTCCTGCCCAACCGGCAAAAGCAATTGGGCTTATAAAAATATCAGAGCCTTCTGGTATATTGCCTATTATTAACTTTGTAAAAAAAGAAAAAAGTAATGGTGACCCTAATTGAAGGCCACTAGTGGAATCCTTTAGTACAGGATGAATCTCAGAGAAATTTAAGCCTATAATCGTAATTGGAATTGCAAAGATCAGGCCTCCTATCGGACCTGCAACTCCAATATCAAACAAAGCACGTTTGCTGGGAATATGGCCCCTCATCTTGATAACTGCGCCAAAAGTACCGAAAGGAGGTAGCGGTATAGGAAGGAAGAATGGCCACGTTGCACCGACACGATACTTTCTGCACATAATAAAATGTCCCATCTCGTGTGCGAACAGAATCGTCATTATGCAAATGGCATAGCTGAGACTTCCTGCTAAATCGCGACGAAAGAAGACACTTTGCACTAGGTAAGTGGTGAAAAATG
>JABHIW010000084.1 GCA_018670825.1 Candidatus Scalindua sp.
ATCTGCGATACGGCATAGCAAATAGGCATTACCTACCACATGGGATAACTGATCTGGAAGTTGAGGTATGGTTAGCGCAAACGTACGAGACACATCTTGTAGAATGGTGTGCTGGTAGTTATTATCATCAAGCTGAGTTTGCAAGGCGGAATAATCAGACATAAAGTAAGTAAATATTACAGGCTATTTACTATCTACCTTTCTTCTTAAAATAAAATATTCTTCTACAGGTCTTTCGGGTATAATAAAAAACGACTGTCCGGGATTTGCCTTTTGTACCGGTTCCATGTGCTTATTGTATATCTGCTTGATATTCTGTACAAAGTCTTGGCAGGAGGTCTTCCCCATCACTTCAATGTCTTCACCAACTTTAAAGGAGTTTTTAACAATTACTTCAATAAGTTCCTCCTCTTTTGGCTTGCCAATTATACCTACAAATTTATAGTCCTGTGTATATCCGCTCTCTTCGCCCACTCTCTGGCCATCCAGACCCGGACTACCCAGGAAGAAGCCGGTATTGTATCCCCTGTTGCTGATCTTTCCCAACTCCTCCAACCACCTGTCCTGATATTCATAGGTTTCATTTCCAAAAAACATATCAATTGCCTCACGATATATTCTTGTTACTGTGGCAACATAATATTGGCTTTTCATTCTACCTTCGATTTTCCACGCATCAACACCGGCTGATATTAATTCAGGAATATGCTGGATCATGCAGAGGTCCCGTGAACTCATGACTGACGCAAATTCTCCGTCTTCAACAATCGGATAATATTCATTTGGACGCTCTTCTTCTACCAACGCATATTTCCAACGACATGATTGAGAACAATCGCCAAGGTTTGCTCCGCGATTTGCCATATACGAACTCAGATAACATCTTCCTGAATAGGAAAGGCACATGGCGCCTTGTACGAATACTTCAGTCTTGCAATCACTGTTTGCGCTTATTTCTGAAACTTCATTAAGTGACAGTTCTCTTGCCAGTACAACCCTCTTAACACCTTGTTTATACCAGAAGTCAGCAGCTCTTGTATTCGTACAGTTAGCCTGAGTGCTGATATGACAGGCGGTATCAGGCATAATATCTCTAACAAGAGACAATACTCCCGGATCAGCAATTATGACAGCATCAACAGGATACCCCGCCAGTTCCTTCAGATATTGTTCCATCTTGGAAGTGTGACAATTGTGAGCAAAAATATTGAGAGTAATGAATAGTTTCTTACCTCTTTCATGTACATATTCAACTGCTGATCCAATCTCATCCAACGTAAAGTTCGCTGCTGAATTTCTCAGACTAAAGTCCTTACCTCCGGCATAAACCGCATCAGCGCCGTATTCTATTGCGGTCTTTAATTTATCCATGCTCCCTGCCGGTGATACCAGCTCAGGTTTTTTATATCTTTTTTGAGATTTTTCTATCATTTATTTATCCTGTGAAAACACGGACAAACAAAGTTTGTCCATGCCACCCTACTAATGTTTCCAACTTCTTTGAAAATTAAGAACACCCTATTAATATTCCCAATCCTCTTCAGCACTCCTGCTGTTCTGATCAAGATAAGCTTGTAGGATGAACTGTGCGGCAATCATATCTACCCTCTTTTTTTTTCCTTTTTTGGACATCTTAGCCCCAGTCATAGCCTTGTGGGCCCTCACTGTCGTAAGTCTTTCATCAACCGTATGAACAGGAAGATTAAATTTAGATTTGAGGGTCTCAACCAATGTAAGAACCACTTCGGCTTTTTCTCCAATAGAACCATTCATATTCTTAGGTAGGCCAACAACTATCTCATTTACTTCATTTTCCTTTATTACGTCTGCCAATTCTTCTAAATAGTCCTTACCATCCATACGCTCAATTGTTGGAAGCCCTTGAGCAATAAAACCTACCGGAGAGCTTATCGCCAGACCAACCCTCTTCTCTCCATAATCAATACCCAGTATTCTCATATTATCAGCCATAGAATTAATCCTGTACCCAAAGGAATAGAAA
Source organism: Candidatus Scalindua sp. (assembly GCA_018670825.1). Classification (GTDB taxonomy): domain Bacteria; phylum Planctomycetota; class Brocadiia; order Brocadiales; family Scalinduaceae; genus Scalindua. The sequence goes on from JABHIW010000084.1 coordinate 2,003, forward strand.
TATTATCAAATCTGAACGGCATCGTCTCGATTACACATGATACAAAGGACGCTATCAACGCCGTCTTTAACGGAAGAAAGAATAGAGCACATATCAAAGCGGTAACAAAGAAAGCCGCAGAACCTTCCACACTTTTCTTGCGATTATAGGGGATCTTTAGCCGCCCATAGAATTTTCCAATAATTGTTGCCATGCTATCCGCACAAGCAAGAATGGCAATCGTAACATAAGCTATTAATTCTGAAAAGAATATTAAAGACAACACAACTCCCAAAGCCAATGTAATCGGGGCTAAAGCAAATTTTCTTCTTTCACTGGAACGAACACATAACCCGGTAATGAAACTCAATACAGGAAATCTAGCCCCATTGAGCCTTGCCCATTCAGAAGCTATATACAATATTGTTGTTGCTATTAATATCTTCAACGTGAGTAAATAGTGAACTCCTGCAAGAAAAGGAACAAACAGGGAACAGACATGGACTCCTTTACGCCTTAATTCCTGCCTCCACGAGAAAGAAATTTCACGTTTGAAACTCGAACTGAGTTCAGTAAAAGTTGGTTCGTCCTCAAGGCTTATAAAATCTAAGACTTTTCTCAGATCATTACTATCTACCAGGTATTTTGCCTTCTTTCGAACAGGGTAGTACGAATTGAATCCAATACTGACATCCGCAAGCGACATTATATCAAGATTATTTCTATCGTCTCCCACAACTACCACATCATCCCACGTAATATTATGTATTTTTAACAGCTTTTCAACAACCTGAACCTTTCCCTCAATGTAAGATAGTGAACCACCAATCTCCCCGGTACAGATACCATTATTGATCTTTACGTCTATTCCATATCCACAACCCGCATTTAGTCTTACTGCCAGTTCCTTCATGAGAATGTCAGGAACGCCACTACTTATCAAGGCGACATAATGCCCCTTTTCGCTAATTTTACGCATTGTTTCATTTGCATACTTTACCATCACTGTTTTGTAATAAACCCGCCATAAATCTTCCTCTTTCAATCCCTTGATTCTGATATATACCCTTTCGAGTAATTCATGAATATTCAGGTGATTAATACTAAACAAAAAACATAGGTATAAAGCATGCAGGTAATTATAAGTACCCGAATATCTCGACATGTGTAATAAAAACTGACTTTTGAAGATAACACCGTCAGTATCAAAAACAATTAGCTTTTTGTGACTAGTAGACATAAAATAATGAAACTTCAAATGTTATAAAGTAATTGTAAGAAATTACTTAGTTAGAATTTAAATTTATATCACATTATTAAAGGGTTTAGCAATATTATAAACATCACTATAAAAATGATTGACAATAACGCGTTTGAGATGCTAAACAAGTGAACTGAATCGAAATATCAATTTATAATTGACAAGAAATTTACTCTATTGTAAAATCATACGTTTTAAATGTTTATACATTAATTTATATATTATTTATAGAAAGTAGTACATAGAATGAAAATTGCAGTTTCAGGAAAAGGTGGTGTCGGAAAGACAACCTTAACTGCTACTATGGCAAAACTTCTTGCTGATGGTGGTAAAACGGTGATAGCAATAGATGCAGACCCTGACACTAATTTGGCAGCAGCTCTGGGTATTAAAGACGCTGATAAAATAATACCGCTCGTTGAATTAAAAGAGCTTATAAAGGAACGAACAGGCTCTACTTCGGAGGAGTTCGGTAAATTTTTCAAATTAAACCCTACTGTCAACGATCTGCCTGAAAAACATTCTATAACACACGATGGTATGCGGCTGATGACCCTTGGTACAATAAAGAGGGGAGGAAGCGGCTGTGCCTGTCCTGAAGGTGTGATGTTGAAGGCTTTATTAAATCATTTAATACTGCAAAGAGATGAAGTAGTTATTATCGATATGGAGGCTGGGATAGAGCATTTGGGCCGTGCATCGATAAGAGCGGTAACCGCGTTGATTGTTGTTGTAGAACCAGGCAAAAGAAGTATTCAGACTGCGTTTCAAGTGAAGAAGCTTGCTGCTGATCTTGGTATTAAGACGATTTACGCAGTGGGAAATAAAATAATGAATGACTCTCACCGTGAATTTGTAAAAAAAGAGCTTAAAGATATACCTTTACTGGGAACAATTTCATATAATAAGAAGTTAATTGACTCAGACTTACAAGGCAAAGCCGCATACAGCGACAATGAGCAGTTATTATCAGAAGTTAATGTGATATTAGCTAAATTAAAGGAGTGCGTAAAATGAAGAAGAATTATGAAGGTGCTGATCAGGAATCTCTAAGTTTGCTTAAGAAAATGGAAGAGCATGGTATCGAAAGCTCTTATGACAGATATGACGCGCAGCAGCCGCAGTGTGG
>JABHIW010000056.1 GCA_018670825.1 Candidatus Scalindua sp.
CATTTGGAATTATTGATATAATTCATTGTTGTACAACAACTTAAGGAATTGAATTGTATCAGTTTACTCACAATTTGCAAGGGTTTCTACTGCCTCATACTATACATAACATACGACTATTATTACGCTTAGGAATTCCCGTACAGAAACTATTTAGCCATAAGATTTATGCAAAAAAAATAATTAACTCAAAGATTAGAAATTCAAGAACAAAGAAAAATTAACAAATAACTCATTGCTTCAAATACTCTATTCCGTTATGGCGTCCACAATTTATTTGTTGATCCATAAATATCAGTAGCCCGCATTAGTATATCTACTTTCTCTTGCACACGGTGTCCAACTATTATCCAATTGTGAGTTTTATTTATTGTTTGCACACATTGTCGTAAAAACATTTTTCCAAGAGTATTCTTATCTTTATCTGTTGGAAAGGCGGAAAGAATTTCTACAAATATTCTCTCTGCCATGTCTGGTAATATAGTATTATCAACTAATACTTTCACCAAGAAAAGCCCTACTACGCTAAATGCACTCTTAAAAGTAACACCATAGTCTTCGGATAGCGTCAGCGGAAAATTTAATTTACGAATATTTTCAGGTTGTACTCTCTTGATCGTACCATCGCCAAATACCGCCTTTTCTATATCCTCTGTAGAAAGAGGTAAAAATCTGAAGCGATAGGACGAAAGATAAGAAAAGAAATCTAGATACTGTTCAAAATCAATCTTCTTTTGTTCATAAAGAACCGAGATCAATGCGAATGTAGAGCAATATTCAGGTGCCTTTTTCTTAGTATCAAATTCATTTACTTTAAGATACATAAAATCTTCAGTAAGCACAATTCCGTTATTCTTCTGGGCTAATACACAAGCGTCACAAAGTTCAGGCAGAATTTTTTGCTCGAAAAAACTATCTGATTTATTTGCACTAGAAATAACACTGATGTTATCTAGCTTTGATTCTAAAAGACTAATACAATTTTCTATTTTACTTAGAATAGTTGCTCTTTTTTCTTGATCAACAGAAGAAAATATCAATTGCCCTTGTGCATATGCCATATGCCCAGTTTGGCCAGGATAGTATCTAAATTTTTCCTTTATTTCTAATAGTAAAGTGATAACAGACTGAGGAACTTTTAGATTTGGCAGATAACCATAAATCTTTTCCAGTAATCCAGTTTCCGAAAGAAACAAAGCAGATGTACCGTCAATGTAGAATGATTCGCCTGAGATTATTCTTCTAGCTACATCTTTTTGCTGACTTATTTCATCTGTGTTGCCAGAACTGAAATTTATAAATCCCTTATTTTCATTTGTTATGCAACCAATAGCACTTGTTAGGCTTCCTTCAATGGCAGCAAGGAATGCGAAAGGAAGATTTCCTTGGCAATAGAGATCAAAAGAGTCATCTCTTTTTCCCTTTTCATCTTTTAGGAAGGCAACAAGATATTTTGTGTCTATCTTTTCACCTGCCATTGGAACTTCAATCCGTTTGAACTTATCCCATCTGTGTTCGGATGATAACTTTTCAGCATGATGTCTGCACTGCCAAAAAATATATTTATCGATGGGTAGAATATTTTCGATAGTATATTCTGTTTCGACGGAACTATATTTATCATCAAATAGGATATTGTCTCCTACTTTCTTATCAAGTAGTTTGGAATATTTCCCATCCGTTGAGATAATTTTTGTAGCGTCGAGTTCATTATCATCTCCTACAAAATACCATCTCTCCTTACCCTTAAATTTCACGAAACTGTTAATACATGCTTTTTCCATTGAAGTAAGAGAGAAACCAATCAGGTTCTCGATTTCAACTAGAAGCATGAAAAGACTGCCGTATTGTTCTGGGCTAGGACTTTTTTGGACTTTTACACCTGCAACGATCGATTTCAAAGCTTTGTAAGCATCTTTATTTTTTAAGTAAACATTTGCCTCTACTCCAACTTTAAATTCAAAGGTTTTAGAATATTGTGGGTATTTCTCAATTAGAGCTTTTGCCTCTGGAAAATCACCACGTTTCATCCTTACAACAATTGTTTGTGCAAGAAGCCCTTCCTTATTCTGATCATCCAAAAGCCTCATCTCCTCACTATTGGATAATATTCTTTCTCCGATCTCAATTACTGTTGGAAATCTTTCCAAGTTAAGATTGGCCGTAAACAACTCAAGGTTTAACTGTAATGTATCACGTTCATCATTGTTATATTGCAAAAGCTTTTCTATAATTTCTACTACAAAGTCCCACGCCTTCTTCTCTTGAGCAATTTCAAGAAATGGTCTACATTCAAAGTAACTTAAATATGATAAATCAGAGCCTTTGAGTAATTTGAAAGCTTCATTGAAATTCTTTTCGTCGTAATTAAGCAAAAGAGACAATTTATCTTTTTCAATACTTCCGTCATTTGGTAGGTTTTCTATTATTATTTTTCGCAAGTCAGGGTATTCCTTTGCCATATTTGCCATTCCAATCGCGAATTTCGAGTCATCCTTCAGGAAATTCCATACTTTGTCATATTTATTGTTTTCTAAATTATCAATGAAAGAGAGAATTCCCACCTTCTTTGTAGCTTCAAAGAAGCTTTTCCCCTCAGTAAAAAGAGATTTCCTAGCAATGAATTGGAAAACAATAGCCTTTGCCAAGTCATCAGAAATTACTTTTTCTGCTTCTCGTAAATACTGCAATAATATCTCAAAGTCTTGTGTGGGTAATTCAATACAAATCAAAAGTTCGACAAGCAATTTGTCAATTAGTTGATCAAAATAGCATTGCACTAAGAGATCAAAACTTTCTTTTGAAAGTTTTTCAAACTTTGGGATATTTTCTTGAATACGAAATACACAGAGTTTTCTAAAGTTAATGAGGGCTTGGCTTCTTAGGCCAAGCCCTCCCCAATCGGAAACTTTTTGCTCTATATCTTCAATTTCAGATAACAATCCTTCCATACCCTTTTGTAATTTTACTATATCTGCATTTTGAGAAAAGATGCGTGACGTTAAAATTGATAACTTGTTGTCGTAGCAAGCAAATTTATCAGGATTAAAATGAATAGCCCTCTCAATAAAACTCTCGGCTTTTGTTTGATCTCCAGACCGTTCGAAAAATAAAGAATATAAGCGATAGAAATTTGATTTTATCCTTGGATTACCTGGAATAGCTTGTTCATCAATTTTCGAAACGTCAATTTGATTTCCGAGTATGTACTCTCTTAGCAATTCTTCGTATGCCAAAAGCCAGTGACAGTTATCAATACTTCCAGCCTTTTTTAGGAATTCATCATTTCTTTCAAAATCTTCATTATTTAGATAAATTTCAGCTAGATGTAAAAAGGCACGTGGATTCTTGGGATATCTTATGCAAAGGTGTTCATATTTCTTTTTTGCATCTTTTGTTCTTTCCAGACTTCGCAATGTTTTAGCTTCCATTACCTCATAGCTCAACTCCAAACCTTCATCTTGCAATCCCATAATACTTTGCTTAATATTCTCCAGTGCTTTCAGTACAAACTTCCCATTTCCTCTGTCCAAGTCGACTTCTAATTTGTCCAAAAATTCACTGGTGATCCGTAGAGCTTTTGTAGAATCAACATCAAATCCCAGAGCCAAGATTTCATCTTTTTTTAATTTAAGGAAAGTTGTCTCTAAATCTTTAGGAAGGAGTATTTTGAACTCAATATTTTCATTATTGACTTTTAATTCTGCTAAAGCTTTTTCAAGCTTAATACTTACTCCCGCTCCTTTGTCATTAAACACAAAATAAAACAAGTTTATTTTTGATATCTGATCCCAGTCCGTCTTTAGGTGCTCAAAATCTTTCTTGAGCTTTCGAGCCGCTTCTGCCTCCTTTTCATTTGGAATTTTAGGGGCATAGACTTGATAATAAATTCCTTCGCTTGGCCTATAACCATCATTACCCCCATCACCTTCATTTCCATAAGGTCTTATTTTTTTGAAATCAGAAAATGCCTTTTGCATTATATCTTCAAAAAAACCCTGAAACTCGGTTGCGTTTTTCTGATATACCTTGTTCCAGAATTGCAACCGTAAATAATTTTTATCAATTGTATCCATATTATTTAATGAACATTAAGTGACTAAATCTGCATAGCTGATATTATCTAAAACATTTCGGTTCAATCTGCCTGCCCGAATAGGTACAAGAGGGCAAGATTGAACCAGCAAGGAACTCATCTTAGATTCCCGCTAAAAGAATGCGGGAATGACAGCATTTGGGCAGTAAATGGAACACGTACAAAAACCTAACCGGACACTACTGATTAAATTCCAACTTCCACTTTTTCTCGTAACCTGGAAAATCTTGCCCATTTGCCAGTTTCCCTTGACAATCTTCCTGCTACAATTCCAGGTTTTACTCCTATTTTTTTAGCAAAATTAATTATTTCAGAATGTGTTAAAGAACTATTTCCATAAAACGTATTCCACTCTTTTGTAGGAATAAGGATTTCAGAAGCGAACAGATCGGCTTCATCTTCAAGTTCCATGAAATTTTTATTTAGGTAATTATCTTCCCAGAAGGAAATATATCCCTCTTTTCTTCCATGCTTCAAAACATGGCACAATTCATGAAATAGTGTGAACCATAAAATATCTTCACTTTTATTCCTGGGAGTTAATTGGACTAACACTTTAGACGGGTTCAGCCAACGGGTAGCCCCATTTACATATGTATTTTTTAGATAAGGAACATACGCTATAGCAACGCCACATTCTGCAAGTAATGATTTCAACGCTAATGAATACTCACCAGGTTTAAGTAAATTTAACTTTCTGATTTCTGGTAATATTTTTTTTAATCTGTCCTTTTTAAAAGCCTTTGTTTCAGTATTTAATGCCGCAAGTTCCCCACAGCGTAACCATGCAATTAGATTTTCCTTTGATACTTTTCCTACTGAAGATTTTCGAAAAGCAACAGTGTAATTTCTCTCAAGATACCTGAAGGATGTCAGACCAAGAAAGCTGAGAAGAGACCTTGCTCTCTCTTTTAATTCAGTTGTTTTCTCAATATATTTATATTTAACCAGTTCATTATAACAGGTAAATTTCTCCGCTATTTTCAGATCCTTTTCTATCTCTTTATCCAGAGCAATCCTGGCAACTGTTTCTTCATAATTTCGTTGTAAATTGTTCCAGAAACCTTCAGACATACCAAAGACAATAGAGAGTTTTAGAGCAGTTTCCGATGTAATTGGATTTTTACCTTTTATAATTTCGTTTATCGTTTTGACATGCAATCCGGTGCGGCCCGATAACTGAGCTTGTGACAACCCTGTCTCTTCTAAAATATCTTTTAGTGTTTCTCCCGGGTGTATAGCAATTGGAGCTTTATAGTCGCTCATAATATCTCCTATTAATGATAATCTTCTACTTTAACGACTTCTATAAGCGTTATAGTTCTAAGGTCTTCTATTTCCCCATCTTCAGGTTTAATAATGAGTCTATAAGGATGTAATAAATCAATAGCGAAACAATTTTTATAGTTTCCTGATAACTGATGTAGCCTTGATGATGGAATGTGTTTAATATCTTGCAATGATTCTGAAGCATACAACTCATTCATTCGTTGAGTGAGTTTCCTGGCCTGACGAGTTCCGTAAGCCTTTTCCAACTCCTTTTTAGTCTCAAACTTCTTTTTCAGCTTCTTTGATTTAAAGTTTATTTTCATTCATTTCTTATCTAGTATATAAAACCATTCGGAGTTTTCAATAAAATTATTAACCTGATAGGTTAATAATTTACGCATGACAATAAATACTAAGTTAAGCCTAATCTATATACATCGCCTATACTAAAAACTTTATCTGATATTTTAAATCAAGAATGTATGTGTTTTTTCCAACTGATTATAACTGTTTTCTCGCTTCTTCCGGCAAAGCAGCAACTGCCATCAAGAGATCATCGTTATCCGGCTTGGCTTTGACAAATGAGGAGAAGAGGAGGGTGGCTTCCGTGTAGATATCTTTTATTATTTCTATTATACTTTCATCTGAAATATTGTGGGCATACAATACCCTTTCCATATTTGATATCAATACGACAAGTGTCCAGTAGTCGAGTGGTGTTCGCTTCATCAAATCATCACGGAGATAGGTAAGATAATTCCGTAAAACATCGAGTGTATCTTCTGATAGTATTTTCCCCTTTCCATCTTTTGATAGATGCGGATTAGAGGTGATTACCATTTCGGCAATTTCTTTGGAAAGCTCGGCCACAGCGACACGTCCTATTGCCATAATGGAAGCGGCCGTTCTCATTTCAATCTTTCGCTCCTGAGAAATTTTGATGATATCATCAAATATCATGCAGATATTGTCTTCAAGCAATCTGTTAATTTTGTCTAAGTCCCAGCGCTCGTTCTTTAAATTTTGTACCCATTCAAGATAAGAGACGAATACACCTCCCAGATTTGTGCTGATATCGGGCGCTATAAATGTGCCTTTTCCTGTTACAATCCGGTCACCTTCAGGGGTAACAGGCCCGTTTGCGCCTTCCACAATAACTTTGGCCTTTACTCCATATGCATTTCTGTCTATGGCATTCTCAAGTGCCGCGAGGACGAGGAAGTCGATATCCAGTCCGAAAATACCATCGTTTGTAATTTCCCTTCCCCCCTCGAATCCTTTCAGAAAACCCTCACCGGCCGTATCAACATGTTCCAGAACGGCATCTATATCAAGACCACTCGGATTGTAAATACCGCCACTGGCATCTGTAATGGCCACTACCCTTACCCCCTCAGCATGAAGTAGTTTTGCCGGCGGCTGTCCTACATTACCAAACCCCTGTATAGCAGCAGTAGCGCCTTTAAGTTTTATGTTTTTATGATCAGCCGCTTTTTTAAGGGCGATAAATACACCAAGACCTGTTGATTCAGCCCTACCAAGAGAACCTCCCTTGTCGGCCGGTTTGCCGGTAACGACAGCAAGTGCCTGACATTTTGCTTCAGGATATTTTTTCAGTACCTCCATACATTTATCAAGATATGGAGTCTCCATAGGAGAAGAGGGTTGTTTGTGGAGTGGACGGAAATCATTCATTATTTTATCAGTCAGTTCCGCATCACCTGTCAACCAATCAGATGAGTCTCTGTTTTCGATTGAAGACTTCAGATATTCATCTACAAACCACGACATCTTTGTCGCATTTGTGTTGACGTCAGGAGCGGGAATGTCAAGGTGCGGGCCAATTGCATTCCTGCTCTTTAGATCACGACTGTATTCTCTGATTACCAACGCGTCTTTTCGATCAATTAAGTTTCGCGGGTTTGCAATAATACCACCTTTTGAACCCCCGTATGGTATTCCGGCAATAGCACATTTCCATGTCATCCAAATCGCAAGAGCCCTGACCTCGTCAAGTGACACCTCCGGGTGTTCCCTGAATCCTCCCTTGGCCGGACCACGGGCTGAATTGTGATGTACCCGATAACCAATTATTTCATCTTCTGAAAGCCTTAATGTCTCTACCCGCTCAGGGGCAAGTAATTTCTTTTTCAAAAATAGAGGAAGCTTTAAGATATCCGCAACAACCGCAAATTGACTTTCCGCCACTTCGAGCGGACTTGGCATGGCCACGGAATGCTCCCGAATCTTTGTATATTCCTTAAGAGTAACTCCGGGTACGGAAAATAGTTGGCTGATCCTTTCGAATTCTCCGATATCTTCTCTGTAGTTTATGATACTTTTTGCAATCCCACTCTTAATTTCAAGGAATCTTTCCAACTCCTCTCTATTCGCTGCATTAAGGTTTACTTTCTCCTTTGCAGGTTCTTTTGGTTTCAGTTGTGCCTTAACAGGAAGGTCATCTAAATGGTTCAGTGCCGTCAGTCTATCACCGGCAAGAAATTTTAAAGCAGCTTCTCCTATGGTAAAAAGGTATGTCCTTGCTGGAGGAGGTTTTGTTCCAAGCTTTTTTTGTGCAGCAGCAACACTGTGGAGACCAAGTACAATCTTGGATTCCGCTTCACAGGCAAACAGAAGATCCAGGATACGGTTTGTACCATGGCAGAACATTTCGTCTTCATATTTCCCTGCTATCCCATTAAAGATGATGGTTTTTGCTCCACTCATTTTTTTCTGTATAAGAGAGAGTGTGCCGGGACCAATGTCGTATGCCTTCAACCGGGAAAACCGCCCCTTAATGTTACTCACTTTAACATTCTCGGGGTTAAGACCTGTCGGCTTTGCCATAAGGTGATCAACAGGAAGCACCAAATCAACACCATATCCCTTCGCCAGCTCAAGCACCACGGTAGCATTGTAAAGCGCCTGTGCCCGAGAATCCTGCTCTGATTCAAACATACAGTTATCTACGTTGTATCCCTGTACCTTGAGAAAGGGAAATGCAATACCGCCAACAAAAATGAGCCTGTCAACCTTTCCGTAAACAATAAGGTTTTTCATTGCCCTGACCTTTGCGGAGACGTTGGCCCCCCCGATAATGGCAACTACCGGTTTATGAGGATGCCTCATAAAGTTATCAAGTGCGGTAAGTTCCTGCGTAAGCAGGAATCCGGCTACTTTGGGCCCTGAGATAAGACATGTTATCGGACCGAGTGATGCATGATGACCCATATGGGCTGTTACCGGGTCAGCATTTACATAGACATTACAACTGGTGGCACTATGGAGTTGTTTTGCAAATTCCATCACCTCATTATCATCCTCTGAGGTCTCACCACTTCGAAACATGACATTTTCCAGAAGAAAGATACCGTCTTCAGCAACAATGGATTTAACTCCCTCCCCAATGCAGTCATCGGTTATAGTAACCTCTCTGCCTCCCGGCAGAAGCTTTTTCTCTCTCAATACCTCTGTCAGCCTTTTTGCCACAGGTTTCAGGCTAAAGCCATGGTGGTTATCTCCATCATTTTTAATCCCTACGGAAGTCTTCTGATCTTTGAAGAAGTCCTCTCTGACACCGTTGTGGGATACGATAACGACTGTCCTTGCTCCCTGTTTCAGAATATGACGAATGTCCATGACCGTCGCCCTGATACGTCTGTCATCAATTATCCTGGCATCCCTAACCACATCGTAGTTTACTCTTAAGAAAACTCTCTTTCCATCTAAAGCGGATTTATGAAGATTGCGTATGGGTGTTTTGTCAGCGTATGGATACCACTCAATTATCTTGGTATATTGATCGGGTTTTTTCATAACTATCAAAAAGAGTAATCAGTCTCGCCGGTTTTTTGGCAAACTATAAAGTTTCTCCTAAAATCACTTTGATAACTACATATTTGTTTGTACAACAACCTGTTATTTATTCCTAAAGCTAATGGTTCTTTTACGTTACAACTAAGCTTTTGTCAAGCCTAATTGCATTCAACAGAAAGAATGGATTACATTATACTGAGACGCAAGGAATAGAATAGGTAATGTTAATCACCTCTTATTTTGCCTCTAAAAACTTGTGTAATTTTTCAGGGAAAGTATGGTAAAATGCTTCGTAAGGATATTATTGAATAATTACATAACTTCTTTATCCGGAAGTTTTTTATAAAAAAAGCTTAGAAAGGCAATAGGCTGCATTATGTTAAAGTTTTCACTGAAGTCTGCGTTATACCAGGTACCGGGAATAATATTTTTCATTTTCATTTACCGGATTAAAATTGAGTGTGACCTACTCAGGAAACGGTCTCATGATTTTATTTTTGGTCGTGCTCAGGGATTTACAAACCGACTTTTAAAGCTCCTGCATGTAGAAATAGAGGTATCGGGCATGGAGAACCTGATTAACAGACCCGCAATAATATGCCAGAACCACACTTCTATAATGGACATTCCTGCTATATTGAATATGGTAAAAGGAAAATCGCTGTTCTGCGCAAAGGTTGAGTTATTCAGGATCTGGGTTTTCGGCAAGGGGATTGAAATCCTGGGTATGATTAAAGTGCATAAAGATGACAAAAAAACCTGGAAAGTACTTTCAGAAGCAGCAAAAAAAATAAAAGAGACTGAATTAGATAATGAAGCTTTGACACCTTATTTAGTGGTATTTCCGGAAGGAACACGCACAAAAGATAAGGATTATAAGATGGGTGAATTTAAACGCGGCCTGTTCAGTATCGCCGTGAAACATAACCTGCCAATTATACCGATCGCGACTTACGGCGGCCTGGATATCACACCAAAAGGAGCGTGGGTTTTCAGTAAGGGTACGATTTACGAAAAGGTTTTAGAACCTTTATATCCAGAGGATTACGAAGGAGTGGGAGGCATTAAGGAACAATCCACCAAGCTCCAAAACGATACATGGAAGAGGATAAATGACGGACTTAGCGAACTGATTAAAACTCATGGTAGTTAGTAACTCAGGGAAGGCAGGCTTGAAACCTGCCACATACTTTCCGTAACAGATCTTAACTAACCTGGTTTTCTAACACTGACTTTGTTGTTGTTCTTCCCGGTCTTTTTTCCTTCCGGTTCTGTACGCATCGATAATCCCCACAATCCAGCAGAACAGTAACAATAACGAAGCAAACTTGTATACGGCACCACCTGAAGTGGTGCCTGCTAGATTTACTGAGTTCAAGATCTCACTTATATCTATTTCACCACCACCATACTCAATTTTTTCGAGCACGGCAAATGTTTGCTGTTGTACTTTCACTCCAATTACTACCAGACCGGTTAAACTCATAAGCACCAATGCGATACCACGTATGTAATGTTCCAGAGCAAACTGGCCACAACCCGGAAATACCAGCCCTGACAATAGCGCTCCTTTTAATGATTTTTTCATTATGTCCCTCTCTCACGGCTTGGATCATTCGTTCGTCAGTACCTTCTGCCTGGTCGATACTGACCGTCCAGAGAGTATTTCCCCGGACCGATTAGAATCAAGCTGAAGAACAAAATCCCTGATTCCATTGCATGAGAATATTTCAGGAAAGAATCACCCTTGCCGATATGCATCATCGTAGCTACTATCATCGTAGTAAGCAGAAAAAAACAGGCGGGGCGAGTAAAAAATCCCAGGACTAATAGTATCCCACCTGCGCATTCTGATAATGCCGCCATGAATCCCCAGGCTGTTTGAGCAAAGCCGATCCCCAGAACCTTCATACTTCCACCAATCATCGCCCATGTTTCCGGGCCAGCGATTAATTTAGGATAGCCATGGAACACAAACATAACACCAATTCCTACTCGTAGAATGAGCAGACCCACATCACGATATTTATCCAGAAAACTAAAAATCATAACTTCTCCTTATCAAAAAAGGCCATTACACACAACCGCTAATTAGGTAGATTCTGCAGTCAAAAGGTCTATTGGCAGAAATCATTTTAAGAGATAAAGATTAAATCTTCAATTCGATCAGGTTTTCTGCATGATATCGAATAGAGGCCCCTGTATCCATGTACTATGGCAATGCGGGCATTTGCCGGGCTTGTGCAGTTTATCTTTATTAAAGGAAAAGTCACACTTACGGCAGTATGCCGGTGTAACTACCAGGCGATAATCGGAATGCTTAAGGCTCTTGATAAGATGCCTCAGGTCATCCTCCACATTTTCCTTTGATATCTCCAAATGTCTGGCGATCTCAACCAGATCCATGGAATTGTCCTGAAGCAGCTCAATCAGGCCTTTACGTAACATGAGTCACTTCCCAAATTGAATATTGATATGAACTGCTGTGCTATCTTGTGTAAGATCCTCGCACGCAATTTCCCACGGCATAGCTAACTTGCTTCTCACACGCTTCACGGTAGAAATTTTCAATTTCAATAGCCAACTTTACAGACGGTCTTTCAAGTGTTTTGAACAAATTAGCCACGGACTCCGTTGCTTTTTTAATGGATTGAGCCAGCTTTGCTATTTCAGCTGCTTTCTTCTTTCCCGTCTCTTCTTCGTTCATTTCTCCTCCGTTTTTTAGAGTGCAGGACCGCCTGTCCGCCAGTCTGTTGGGCAAGTGTCACTGCTTTAAAACGCATCATCTCGGTGATGCACTCCATATTTATAATATTCAATCCTGAAACCATTCGACGACGCTGCGATATGGGATTCTTCCTCCAAAAATATCCAATGCACTCCCAATAGTCAGGTCAACACGGTTACGACCAACCTCTTTTACAAGGTCAAGGTCTGAGAGGGCTTTGACCCCTCCGGCATAAGTCACAGGGATGGGAGAATTTCCCCCCAGGATTTCAATAAGTTCCGTTTGAATTCCTTCCATTTTCCCTTCAACATCAACCCCATGTACAAGAAATTCGTCACAATGATTCGCAAGTAGATTGAGTATTTCCGGGCTGACAATTTCATTCGTAAACTTTTGCCATCGGTCGGTTACAATCCAGAAGTCAGATCCTCTTTTTCGACAACTGAGATCCAGTACCAAACGGCTTTTCCCAACAACCCCCTGAAGTAACTGAAGCTTCTCCATGTCAATCCGGCCATTGGAGAACACATATGATGTGACAATCACATGGCTGGCCCCGGCATCAAGATACGCAATAGCATTTTGGGGATTGATCCCACCTCCTATATGAAATCCACCGGGAAACGCGTGAAGAGCGGAGAGGGCCGCTTCCTCATTACCCGGCCCAAGTGAAATCACATGACCACCCGGAAGATTATCTTCCTTATACATTTTCGCGAAATCTCCGGCAGAACGATCGGTCTCGAAATTGGTCTTCAGCTTCTCTGAATTCTTATCTATAAGGGAACTTCCAATAATCTGCACGACCTTACCTTCTCGCAAGTCAATACACGGTCTGAATTTCATCTATATCTCGTTTCCCTTATTCGTTTTTTCATCCCGCTAACACCGAGACCACAACCGGCTGAAAAAACCGGAGCGCCAATGAGCAGCAGACTTACTAACCTGAGCGCATACATTTATCAGCCAAATTACTGCTTATGTTTCTTTAATAATATTATGGAGATCATCTTTAATCTTTAAACGTTTTTTCTTAAGATCTCGAAGAAAGTCATCACTAGTAGGTTCCGCATCACTTTCAATTCGGAAAACTTGTTTATCAAGTTCTTCATATTGTTTCATTAATTTTGAGAAATGATTATCCTTAATTTTCAAATCATGAATCTGCTCTTTGTATTCAGGAAATTCTTTGACTAATGGATGATGAGTTAACGGCATTTAAAACCTCCAAATTAAGATATATGTGTCCAATAAATTTACAAAACCTGCTCAGTTTTATGCAGTACTGAGCTGGAATTCTTCTTCCTTATTCTATATATAGATAGAATGTCTTTTTCTCTCAGGATTTTACATAATATGACGTTGTTTTGTCAATTGTCGTTATTTCTCGAACTGAAGATTTTTCCGATCAGTGGATACCTGAAGGTTTACGATACGTCTCAATCCAAAGACATTGCATCTGTCGGGCAGAGTAAACAGCATCTACTCTATTTGATCAGGCATTCTTCAACTTAAGGTTAGAAATAGATTGAAATAACCAATTATGAAACGTATAGTTCCATAATGAAGAAAAAAAGAGTACCAGACAAATCTGATTTAGATACAATCAGAGACCAGATATTAGATTTTGCATGTGCCAAACATGATTTCAAGCCGGAAGCAGATGAATTCCTTCAAAACGGTGATTGGAATGGAATATTTATTGTAAAGTTCAGGGATAACCCGGAAGAAGAGCGGTTATATTGTGAAGCGCCATTAGGTGAACATTTCATCAGATTCGGGTTGCATTTAGAGGTAGACGGAGAGACCTGGAAAACAGAATATGAAAATATCCTTCGGAAAGTATCAGGTCATGACGTGGCTCTTTGTCCCATCCCTGATGAAGGAGAAGAGAGCAAAAAGCATTGCCGGCTTTATTTAAGAGCATGGACCCCTAATTTCAGTCAACGCATCTTTGGTCTGACCCTAACCAATCTTATGGATTGCAAAGAAACGGTGTTGTCAATGCTTTCAGGCAAATAATTTCTTTTAAAAGTGAAATTCCAGATGCAGAATATTGAAAACAAGGAGCATGACGCCGGAAGCAAGCTTACGGATAATGGGTTGTGTCATTTTCCTTGCATTTTACAATTTGGCCGGATAGCATGAATCCCCTTACTATAATTTTACTGCTGGAACTTCACGCTCGTGTCATAGA
The DNA here is from genome assembly GCA_018670825.1 of Candidatus Scalindua sp. Lineage (GTDB taxonomy): Bacteria > Planctomycetota > Brocadiia > Brocadiales > Scalinduaceae > Scalindua. The sequence goes on from JABHIW010000056.1 coordinate 14,107, forward strand.
TTGAGCTCACATTGAGTTTTTCCAGCCTATTGCAATCAGCAGTTTATAAAGGGAAGGATAATTCTAATGAATTTATACAAATTCAAAAAGTTGTTAATTTTTGGTTTTTTTTCATGTGTCGTCATCGGCTCGATGGCAGGCAAGGCACAGTCACAGGAAGTCTCATCAGGCAAACAAGTTTCCATTGAATATACGCTTACACTGGAAGACAAATCTATAATCGATTCAAACGTGGGTGCCGAACCGTTATCTTTTGTTCAAGGCTCTCATAGCATAATCCCTGGACTGGAAAATGCGCTAAATGGTATGCACATTGGAGACAGCAAACAGGTAACTGTTAAACCGGAGGATGGTTATGGGCCTGTAAACAAGGATGCCGTCAGTGAAATCAATAAAGAACAGATCCAAAAAGACGTGCTTCAGGTCGGTGCGGTACTACAGGGCCAGGATCCTGATGGTCAGGTTATTATCGCCCGAGTGGTAGAAATTAAGAAAGATACTGTTTTGTTGGACTACAATCATCCGCTGGCGGGTAAAACCCTTTTTTTCGATGTAAAAATTTTGGATATACAGGATACGCCAAAACCGGCAGGTTAATACCAGAAGTAAGTAGAAAAAAAGCACCTTTTAAGATTCAGTTCTTACCAGGTGCTTTTTTTATATCAACGTTTTCTTCAAAGGGGAAATATAGAGTGCATCATCCCCGTCCGAACGGTCTGGCCGGGCGGGCGTGATGATGCGTATTTAATCAGTGACACCCACCCAACAGGCTGGCGAACAGGCGGTCACTGCACTCCAAAAAGGAGAGACGAGCGTAGCATACTAAGAGTCGTTACTTTTCATTGCCAGTCATAACCTGGTAGATTTTGTGCATGCCGGTTATATTGCGGAGTTCAAACAATCCCAGATAGCGAATATTAAAATTCCCTTTATTTAATACCGCAGTGTATAAAGCCTCAGTAATAAAGATGCGATCTATTAATGTAAATTCCTCTCGTGAAATTCCATCTTTTACAACGACAAGATCATCTCCCTTAAGGCCCTCCACACGAAATGGAATATTAATATTTGTTCCATGACGATCCCCATCAGGCATGACTCTTACCTCACCAAAATGGATACCAAATCTCAGATGTATCTGAGGACCATCCCCTACACCGGAATTGTATGTGTTTATGCTCTCCAGAATCTGAATTGCTGAATTCAATGCACCCTTTTGATTGGGGAAACAGACCAGAAATCCGTCTCCGGTACTCTTTGTAAAAGATGATTTATTATCTTTGAATATAGGAAACATTATACCTTCAAGAGCATTTTTGATAAGGTAAGTAGCGCCATCCCCATAGAGGTCCATCATTCTGGATGATTCACAGATATCAACTACCATGACCGCCTCCGGGATTTCCCTGCCACTACCGGACGATTGCTTTAAAGTATTAATACGATTCTTTACATCTTTAAAGTTACTGTCACTGGCAGAAATTTTGTTAAACAGCCCACGTGCCTGATGTTTTAATCCCGCTCTTTCACAGGCAGCACCTAAATCATACATTTTTGATTTTACACGATCATCGGTACAGGAAATTTTTGAATATTCCTGGACATGTATTTCTGCCGTTTCAAGGTCCTTATTTTCTAACAAATACTGTGCAATGAGATAGTGGGAATCACTCCCGTACTGCCCACCGGCTTCCGCTACATCCTTTAACAGCGCTATTCCACGGTCATAGTCTTTTGCTTCTGCCAAATAGATATTGGCCAGTTCATAGCGTACACGATTCAATTGGTCACCGGTAAACTTTTCACGGGAAATCATGTCTTCGTAAACGGTAATACGTTTATCGGCAACACGCTTCTTTAAAACCTCTACTTGTACAGGGACGTGTGGATATTTTTCTTTGAGAGTTACTAATCGGTCCGTCAACATGACGGCTTCCTCAATATTCTCTTCTGCCAGAAAAATTGATATCGATTTTTCAATTACTTTTAAAAAAACAGTTTGATAGGATTTATTGTCCGGTACATTTCTCAAGAGCTGTTCAGAATCCCGAATAGCATCCAGGCACTGTTTGTCCTTTAAATGCATATTGATAGACTCTAAGAGTTTTTTCTCACAAGAGCGAAGATTTTTGTTCAACACATCGTAAAATGACCGATACCTCTCTTCATGCTGTTTATCTAATGCACTGGCCTTCTTTATACATATTTTTGCCTTAGAAAACTCCATTAAGCTCTGATAAACCCTACTCAAGAAAATATGTAGATACGGATTGTCAGGTTGTTTGACAATTTCTTCCTGAGCAACTTTCATTGCTTCATCATATTTTCCGGTACAGCTATACATATGAATAAGAATATACAGGAACTTTTTGCTGGCCATCCCTTTTTTGCGCATAGATTCGTAGCTTACGATTACATTTTGTATATCCTTTGCCTCACTATAAATATGGAACAATGTCGTGAATGTCGCTTCATTTAAAGGATCAATGTCAACAAGATCAAGTAAGCCGTTTGTCGCTGTTTGAAAATGACGAGGGCAATGAGTAAGCATATCCGCATACTCTTTTGCGGCGCCTTTGTAATTTTTTTGCCGGATTAAGATCGCAGCTGTTAAACTGTACTTTTTTGAAAAATAGGGACCTAATACCTTGAGACGATCAAATACTTCCAGGGCCTCCTTGTCTTTTCCTTGAAGATAGTAGATTTCCCCTAAAACCTCGTTATACCGCATATAACGCATACTATATTTATCGGATAAAACCTTCAGGTCATCTGTTGGTACTGTTTCTTGAATTTTATCGCAGCAAATAAGTGCATTGTCATAATCTTTTTTATTGAAATAAGCGATGGCAAGATCGTTCAGGATTTTAATACTTTGTGGATGCTGTTTAAATTCCAGTTCACCATATTTAATGACCATGTCCCAGTCTTGTTCCGTATACGCCTTTTTGCGATTGTCTTTAAGTCTGGACATAACCAAAATCTCCCAGGAATTTAATATTACTTACCTAACTTACGAAAATTCAAATGTTTAGACCAAGTCTCCTCAGCTTTTCAAACCTCTGATTTTTATACACATTGTTACTTTAAAATGCAAGAGTGAAAAAGAGGTTTAAGAAAAACTCACGTCTTGATTAACAAATTAATTTTTAAACAATCAGTGTTTATTTTCTTTAAGTATGAAAAAAGTCCATCTCTTAATAATTCACCTATGTTTTAGAAATTCGATTGCACGTTCTTCTGACCAATAACTCTTATCTTTATTAAATTGTATAAAGCCGACATGACCTCCCGATTTGGGCATCTCTAAATAGACGTATTTACTATTTGATGTCTCTTTAACCGGATAACAACCATCCGCAATAAACGGATCATTACGTGCATTTACCATTAATGTTGGAATCTTAATCTCAGAAATAAACCGATTACTACTGCATTTACTCCAGTAATCTTCAGCATTTTTGAAGCCGTGAATCGGAGCTGTATACCGGTCATCATAATCCTTAAAATCCTTTATTAGATGATAACCATCATCATTTATCAGTCCGGGCATTAACTCCATTTTGGCCCTGATCTTTTGATGCAAAGTTATCAAAAATCGCCTCATATAAATTTTATTTTTAAATTTGGCAAGCTCTTGAGTACTTGCCTTTAAATCACAAGGAACCGAAAAGACAACGGATCTTGCTATTTTACTGTCAACCCGACTGCCTTTATTACCAAGATAAAGCAGTGTTAGATTCCCACCCATACTGAAGCCTATTAATACAATCTCTTTATAAGACCCAGTCTTTACTGCATGTTGTATTACTAATTCTAAATCATCGATCGTACCACTATTGTAAAAACGTAACTGGCGGTTTATCTCTCCGGAACAGGATCTATAATTCCATGCCAGAGCATCCCAACCGTTTCGGTTAAGCATCTTAACCATTCCCACTACATAGTTACTATTCGAACTGCCCTCTAAACCATGAGAAATAATTGCCAACTTACTGCTCCCTGTTCTCGACCAGTCAATATCGAGAAAATCATCATCCGGTGTAAAAATACGTTCCCTCTGATAAGAGTCGGTATCAAATTTCCTGAACAATGTAGGATAGATTGATTGTAAATGTCCGTTTTGCAGATATAGCGGAACACAATAACTGGATTTATTTATTAATGGCATTGTAATATGATCTAAAATTGAATGATTATTAAGCAGCTTTGTTATTCACATGCCCGTTCAGACAGGAAAGACAGACTTACCATTTTACTGGTAAGATAACAATTACAGATTTTATCTCCTATTCTTTTCCTATCAATCTATTTATTTTAAATCTTCAGTATCTGACAATATTTATTACTTGTATCCTGTCACAAACATACATAATATATAAAAGTGAGTAAAATAGAAAAAACAAGTTTGGCGGCAGGTTTACTCTTTGGCACCACCGGCATTATCCTGGGTGCGGTGGGCAGCCACGCATTGGAAGGATATCCAGCTGAATCATTAATATTCTTTCAGAAAGGAACCAAGTATCAAATGTATCATGCTCTGTTTTTATTGATATTAGGGGTATTACAGAGCAGATATCCGGGGAGATTAATGAGCCTGTCCATCTTCAGTACAATAGCGGGTACTGTATTGTTTTCAGGTTCACTCTATTTACTCACACTTGCAAACATCAAAGTCAGCATGATCACACCAATAGGAGGCATGCTTTTGATCTCAGCATGGATATTGTTATTAGTCCAAGTATTGATTACAAAAGCACAATCTAAGCCTTCTTCCGCTACACCAGATGCAAACTGATTAGAATAACCTCCTCATTAATCATATCTAGAATTCGATCGTGTAACTCCATATTGAGAAATCCACTTTTCAACATTTACATTTGATGGATATTAATCCTGTCTTAAATAAATGGCCTCTTTGGTCATATTGGCTTATATATACCATTTCGTAGTCAAACATTTTCATGTTTATAAACAATGATTTACCAGTATGATCTTACAAATTAAATAAAGGCCATATTTAGCATTACATAGTATTCAGGATGATGATATACATGATTTGTCGGTGTTTATCAACCACTCAATTATCTCTGTGATGTATTGGTAATTTATTTTTATATTTAATAATCAAACCAGGTAATTACATCAAATCCCAATAAGGATAATTTTTGTCATTTCGTATAAACCTTTTAATTATAGAGTCTAATGTGTTTCAACACAGATGGTAATAGTTGATATATAAACTTCTGTGTTTTTATATTATTTGAACATTATAAACTTATTTTATATTTTAAATCTTTTGGTATTAAACTCGCTAAACTATTCACTCTACAATCATACAGTTTTTGTACCATGAGTTACGTTCCTAAAATCATTTAGACAAGTCAGTTTCTATTTTGGAATTATGTCTGCCATAGACATTAAATTAACCGTTCACAAAGTTGTGGGAGACAAGGGAGAAGACTGTATGGTAATAACCATGAAGGGGAAATTCCTTCCACATAGTTGAACAGACTAAATAACTCTTGTTAGATTTTGACTTTATAAAATTCAATACTACCGTTTAAACACTTGGTAATGTTATTACACTTTTTAATTTAGATGAATGACATGGAGACGCAGCCTTAATTCTTCATCTATAGGTTCTCATTATAAGAAGTTTACCTTTCAAATTCGGAAAACAGGACAAAGCAAAAAAAGACCCGCCTGAACGAAGGGTCTTTTTTTGTATGGTTTATTGAGTCTATCCGATAATCGAACATTTTTGTAACGAACATTACCTATCCTTATCAGGGCTGTCCCTATTTATCGTTTGTAAGTATGCATAGAACAGGGTTTATGAATTGCTATCCAGGCACGACGGTACCACATTTTCACTAATTAACAAAACTCTTTTGGAATTTGTTAATAATTATGGATAGAGCATATTACGGAGAAAAATAAATGAAAACATCGATTAAAAATTACATCATATTAATGCTGATTTTCTTTACTTTGCTGCCTTTTGTTGCGCTAAGGATTACTGCTTATCCAAAAATACAGTCTGATCTTAAGACGGTGATCATGGATAATCTCGAAATTGTTGGAAAGAAGCAGGCAGTTCTTGTGTCTAACTGGATGCGTGAAAGGATGAAGGATGTC
>JABHIW010000068.1 GCA_018670825.1 Candidatus Scalindua sp.
ACGCCATGGAGCGCCAGCACGCTCCTACACCAAGCCAACACAAGCAACCCAACAGATACAGAAGAAATAAAAATTTAGCACAAAAATCACGTCAAGTAAATTCCAGACTTTTTCTAATATTTCTTCTCTGAATAATTACAACAGATGTACGTATTATTTCTGCATCTAATAAAGATATATTAAGTGAGGTTAGTTCAAAGAATTTTAGAGAAGACCTATACTATCGCATTAACGTATTTAAAATACATGTACCTCCATTACGAGAAAGAATAAATGATATTCCGGAGCTGGTTGACTGTTTTATAAAAAGATATAGTCTTGCATCAGGTAAGAACACACACAAATTAGACCCTTCTACTATGAATAAACTTATAAGTTACAACTGGCCGGGTAATATCAGGCAACTCCAGAATAGCATCAGAAGAGCTATCCTGATAACAACCAGTGATACACTTCTACCGGAGCATTTCGATCTTCACGATCTTAATGGAAACGATTTAAGAATGATCGAATCTCTTGAAGTTGGACTATCGGAATTAGAAATGGCCATGAGGAGAGGTGAAGTACTTCCGTTAAGTGAAGTTGAAGGGATCTTTATCCAAAGGGCACTGAACGCAACAAATGGAAACATATCTGTAGCAGCAGAAAAATTAGGTATCGGCAGATCTACTCTTTATAGAAAAATGCAGGAACTGGGGATTAAAACAGAAGACTATCAAGGGGCGTAATTTTAAGTAGAGGAAGTAGGTTACACAAGATTAAATACCTAATCAGGCAAAACTATTACGGCCTTATCTGGGGGCTTGCAATTGCAGCAATCATATCTTTATTATATTTCACAGGAGTTTTCAACAGGCTGGAAAAGATCGTATATGACTGGCGTCTCACAAATAACACATTAGAAACGACCCCACATATACCAAAAATAGCCATAATAGGTATCTCAGATAAAGACATGGAACTGCTTGGCAGATGGCCCTGGCCGAGAAGCCGTTATGCAGAACTATTAGGTTACTTAAAAGAAGGTGGTGCCAGTGTTATTGCCTTTGATATGTTCTTTGATATGCCTGATATAGAAGGTGCAGAAAACGATTTTGCATTATCAGAAGCAGCAGACAATACGGGTATGACTATTTTCTCGGTTTGGAGCCCGACTGCTAATCTTTTTAAAACAAGACCACTAGATGGGATCTATAAAGGAAGATTAAGTGAAAGTATTGACATAATTGCCGGTTCAGCAAAAGGGGTTGGTCATCTAAACTTATTCTATGATAGCGATGGAGTTGCGAGAAGAGTACCTATCCAAATAGCCGATACACAGGGCAAAGAAAGATTTATGCCACTTTCTCTTGCCGCATTTCTTGAACAAAAGGGGATCGATCAGAAGCCGGAATTGTCCCCTGGTAGTTTGTTAAAAATAGGAAACTTGCATATACCCCTTGATTCAAAGAGTTGTATACCCATCAATTATATTGATTTTGAAAAACAGGTCCATATATATCATCGATCAAATGTGAAATGGCTGGAGAAAATTGGTCAGGAAAAACCCATAACCTTATACTCGTTTTCAGACGTTTTTCCACAAGACGAAAATAGTCTTCCCGCAAGCCAATTTAAAGACAATATTGTTTTTATAGGACTTGCAACCCCTGGGTCTGAACAAGACGTCCATGTTACGCCATTTGGGCGTAAATTTGGAATATTTATTCAGGCAAATCTCCTATACAATTTCCTGGCAGACAGGCTCATCAGCATACCAGGACCAATCTATACAATCTCAATATTAACGGCATTATCAATAATCTTCGGCATATTAATCTTCAAGATACATATAAGGGGCAGTACGTACCTGCTACTTGCCGGTAGCTTTCTGGTTTTATTCGCAATTTCGGCAATTATCGCCTTTACAGGACTTATACTATTCCAGAAATTAAATATAATGATAGATATGATTCCCTTTGCCGCCATGTTTCTGATGCTTATAGGGACCTGTCTGGCCGTAAATTTAAGTACAGCCAGTGGTGAATCTGCCATGAGAGATCTGCAATTAAACCTGCTCCTAGAGGTAGGCGAGATTACAACGTCTAAAGACGAATCAGATCAATATTCTCTAAAATTATTTAAGGAAGATATTGAAATAACATCCGCGCTCGCCGTCCCTCTAAAACCACCGATAGAATTGTTAGAACCGATAAAGAAGATAACTCACTGTGAAGCAACTGCACTGTATGTCCTGGATGACCATACTGGAGATTTTGCCTATTCTGATTTTTCGGGCCGCAATGAGATAAAGGAAGATTCACTGAAGACTTCAGCGATAGTAAATAAATGGATTCAGTCTGACGCAAAACCTTTCTGGATTGACAATGTCTCAAAACACCCCGATTTGCCACACGTAAACATTAACAACTTACACTGCTTACTGGCTATCCCCCTCATTGTAAAGAAACAAACAATAGGTATATTCTACCTTTATAATAAACTTGCATCGAAAATTTCACCCTCTGCAGAGTTTACGTCAGATGAACTAAGACTGATCTCATCATTTACCCATCAAATAGCGGTTGCAATTGAAAACCATAGACTGCATGTTGACATTCACGATATCTTTCTTGATTATATCAAATCGATTGCATCCGCACTCGATGCAAGAGATACGTATACACACGGGCACTCCCATCGCGTAGCAGAGTTCAGTGTTGAAATAGGTAAGCAATTAGGACTATCAGAAGGTGAATTGGAATTCCTGGAACTATCTGCCACCATTCATGATATTGGAAAGATCGGAATAAGTGAAAGCGTACTAAACAAACCGGGTAAATTAACTAATGAAGAGTTTTTAATCATTAAATCTCACCCTGTCAAAGGTAGCAAAATCCTTGAGCCCATGTCCCGGTTACATGCTTTGATGCCGGGAGTGCGTAATCATCATGAGCGTTATGACGGCAAAGGATATCCGGATGGTTTAAAAGGTGAGGAGAATCATCTTGTTGCCAGAATCATATCAATTGCTGATACTTACGATGCAATGACGTCCAGCAGGGTTTATAGAAAGGGCCTGCCACCGGAAGTAGCTTATAAGGAGATTGAAAAGGGAGCGGGAACCCAGTTTGACCCAAAACTCGCAAAATTATTTGTCGACTTTATGAGAAAATCTCAAGAAATTACGAGCATTAATACTTAGTAGATATTAAGTACTTTTATTGTCAAGTCCCACTTGAATTTCGCAATCCTGACTATCATCCAAACCCACACCTGTGCATGTTACGTAACTTGTGACCAAGTTGGATCTGGAGCATACCGTCAGGGGCTACTCAGACGACTGGAAAATAACTTACCCTTTTAGCTAACAACGTTATGAAATGATACATTAACCGTCCCATTATGGAACAGTTGGGCTATTTATGACATCCCGGAGGATTATTCTACGAAACAAATTCAATGGCTATAAGGTGTTTCGTACTGGACTCCTCGGGTTTTCCGAGACCGGTCTTACCACAACAGCACACAAAGGCATGAAAATTGCTTATAGACCTTTTGTGATTTTAAAGGTACCACCGACTGCATGCATATACACACAGGCAGACACGCGAAACCTATTCCTTACAAATTCCAGAGTTTATTTTCGTATTAAATCCTAACGAATTGTACGCAATGTTTTATTTGAAAAGAGCCATGGTAAACAGATTACACATTTATACTGCACAGATGATGAGAGCCATATTTTTTTTACTTACAATATCTGCTATCATTCTTCTTGAAGATTCAAATGTGCTGGCCAAGGTAGATGCCTATCCATCGGAGGACGTCATTATCTTCTATGCAACCGGCCAACCAGGCGGACTTGTAGATGCAGATAAGGCAATAGACATAAACGTTAAGTCAGGCCCTAAAGATTGGATAGTGCGTTATCAGGCGCTTACACTCAAAGGCAGTGAAGGTGAAATTCCTCCTGACAGGATCAGCGTTAATAGCCCCTATACAAACGGTTATGAGGAGATGAGTGGACTGAGGGTGGTTGCGAAAGGAGATGATAAGGTAACCCGTCCAGTTACGATAGGCCCGGTAAGATTTCGTCTGCAGACTACCTGGAAGGACAAACCAGGTACTTATACGGGGCTGCTTGTCTCACCTGACGGTGCACAGAGCATAAACGTCAAACTGATTATTAACCCTTTTACCAGTATATTACTGGATCCTCCCTCTGTTTATTTTGAGGCCATGGGACAGCCCAGCGTCTTTGATGCAGTCTCCGAGGTGGCGGTCAGAGTAAGCTCAAACTATGCGGGATGGACGGTCTCCTGTAAAGCGTCTCCATTATCATTAACAGGAAGAGGGAACAACATAATTTCTAATAAGCGTATATTTATTGGGACGGCAGAGGCAAAAAATTACCGAGACGAAGGGGCTGGCCGTGGATTCAAAAGGATGCATAAATCGATATTATTGGGTTCAGGAAACCAAACGCCTCCCATTGAGTTTGAGCGTCTTAGATTTCGTTTACTAACTACCTGGAAAGACAGGCCAGGTACCTATGATGGCAATGTAACTTTTACCTTTTTAGTAAGTCCCTAAACATGCATACATTAAAAGCATATTTTTTAAGATTGTCTATCATATTGGCCATTGCTGCCTCTTACACAATCTTTTGCCCTGTTACAACCACCCATGCCAAAGGAAAGAAGTGGCAGGAGGGCGCTCGACTTTCAGTGAGGGCCGTAATCGCACCATTCACGTTCATAAAGTTGTCTACTGACAGCATTGTTTTCAATGTATCAGGAGAGCCTGGTGAATATATTGCTGATAAGAATGTAGAGGTTACTGTCGGGTCGAATAGCAGTTCGTGGGCGGTCGAGGCGGTCGCAACCCCTCTGATTGGGGAGAACGGTGAAATCCCTGCCAATCAACTATATATCAAGAAAAAAGGAGGCAAAGACTATACTGATATGGGTTCCGAAATCCTTCTTGCAGAGGGATCACAAACGTCTCCTACCGTAACCTCTGATCTAAGTTTCAAGCTGAAGACTACCTGGGAAAACAGGGCAGGTACCTATGATGGCGAGATAATGTTTATATATTTGGCAATACCATAGTAAGGCAGAGTTTAATCTGCAAAATTTTATCGACTTTCAGGTGCTAAGCACTTATAGTGTCTGTCTTAATCCATTTTAGCGGAATTCTGATTTGTTTAAAGTGAGAAGATTTTTTATTATTTTTGTCATACTTGTCATGTCTGTCGGAGTGGATGTTTGTAATTACACAGAAGAGAGTTATGCAAATAAGGATCCTAAGGTACGGCTCTCTGTAAGGGCTGTGATCGAACCACAAACTGAGATCAGCATACGTATTATAGACACGCCGGAATGGCAGGCAAATCCATCTTTTCCAGGTAGCACATCACTATCGGAATCCCAGAACTCTCAATTGTCCTTTAGTACTCAGATGCCAGGAGAGTACCACTTCTACAAGGCACTGAAGGTGGTAGTGAAATCAAACGATGTTGCACAGACGGTACGGGTGAATATCTCCCCAATGGAGTCTGAGGACGACAAGATTCCCGCTGAGCGGATATTTGTCAAGGCCAACGATGGAGACTACCAAAGTGCGGAGGAAGACATAATTCTGTCAAACAGTACTCCTCCCAAAGCAATGGAAAAGTTCATACTAAAATTCAAGGTAAAGACCCTTATATCAGACATGGCGGGAAATTACAGTGGAAAAATGGAATTTATAACGATACCGGCTCTTTAACCTAACCCAACTTACAACAATATGAAAAACAGTAGAAACCATAAAAATAAACATATCTCCAAGATTGACAGTAAAGCATTTAACGGGTTAATCGGAGCCTTCGCCCTTTTCGTTTTTATTACCTTTATAGGCTTGCCTTCCGGCTACGCGGAGATATCATTTAGTGTCTCTCCGCCGATTATAGAGTTGAATGTACCGGGTGGTGGGGTAAAGGTCATGAAATTGATAGTCTATAATCAGGGCGATGTATCTATCCACGTAAGCAGCAGCGTTATGGATATGGAGATTGATCCGGACGGTAACACTGCCCTATTGCCATCTGGAACCTCCTCATGGTCTTGTGCAAACTGGATTACGCTTGATAATGGTGAATTAGACCTTGAAGCGGGAGAGAAGAAAACCGTAATTGCCAAATTAAGTGTACCAAGAGGAAAAGTTGGAGGGAGATACGCGGCTATAATTTTCCAGGCAATTGGGCCCCAAAAGAAGAACAGTGGAGAAATAGTAGTTGGAGCCCGCCTTGGGACCCTCATTCTAGAAACAATTCCCCACACCCTCAAAAAACGAGGAAAAATAGTTAAGATAGAGACAAGGAGGGAACCCAAAGACAACTCACAACAGGGCGCGAAAACGCCCATAACCATTGTAGCCTCATTTAAAAACAGAGGAAACGCCCACGTAAAGGCAAGTGGAAGTGTCGTAATCTGGGATAGCAATAAAAAGATTGTGGACAGGATACCCTTGATCGCCGGCACTGGTACAGTGCTTCCCGATGGTACCCGTAAATTCAAAGGAACATGGTCAAACAAGAAGAAGATGGTTGAGGGAGAATATACCGCACAGGTGCGGATAACCTTTCCGGGAGGAAGGGAACAGGCATCTACTAAGATTGTACTGGGAGCGACTACGGAGGACACAAAATAGCTTACAGCATTGTCACCTGAGATAGCAAAGTCATGTCTGAAGCAGCATCCATGTCCACTCTGTAGAGTTTTCATAAGGACAGGTTTCTTCTTCCTTCTATAACACACTTCCAAAAAGCGATAAATCAATCCTTTAGTTTTTCCAGCATTTTCTTAAAACAGATGGATAATTACCATAGACTGGACACCCCCATGATGATTTCAATGTAACCATTACAAAACACTCATTCCCATCTTAACACACTACATGAAAGACAGGTGCCCCATTATGGGATAACTGATGATACCATTTTTTCCAAAAGCCACTCTCTTACCAATTTTCAAGTACCGTAAGACACGCACAATATAGCACTTACAATTATTTATATTTTTTTACAAAAAACATACACACTTTGGCACAAAAACCGCGTAACACCTACCACGTAAAACAAAAACTTTTAGAAACAGGAAGCTTAGATCTTTAGCTTCGATTTTACAGAAAGGGGCAGATAATAAATTATTTAAGTATTTTTACAGAAGTAATTTTTGTCACATGTGTTCTTTTAAGGAGAAGCCTTAGTACTACCATAACGGTAGGGGGCTGGTCCGTAAAACCGGTGAGCTGATTGAACAGCTTCCATGTAAGAGGAGAAAACAGTATGTTTAACAAAATAAAGAATATTACAGCAAGTTTAGTAGTTGTTGGCGTAATGGGAATCGTTGGCTTTAGTGGAAATGTTTTTTCTGCTAATGATGATACGCTTAAATTTTCAGGTACTATTAATCCATATATCGAAGTAGACAGCCCTGCGGACATCTCGTTAACAAACGGCGGCAGTGGCTTTACACAGACTTTGACCGGAAGCACAACATGGACTGTAGGCTCAAATGATCGCTTCACAATGCAATCTATAGATGGCTACGGGGCAAGTAACACATTAACGGGCGCTTCTACTACACCTGTACTGGAAAGACAGGAGACAGACGTAGACGGTGTCGCAATCTTCTCAAACGGTGCTGATACACTGGCATCTGACTTTGACGTATTGGATACAGTATGGGGTATAGACGTTGTTTCTGACGAGGTCAGCGGTACTAACCCATGGGCTGGCGGATCAGCTGTGCCTAGTGGCACACCTGCCAATCTGGAAAGTAGCGCTGGCTCTGACATTGCAAATATTAAGGACCATGACGGCACAAACACCATTCAACTCAGCGTCGTGGGTACTGCCGAACAGACAGATGATGCAGGCGTCTATCAGACTAACCTCACTCTTACTGTTGTTAATAATTAACTTAGTTTAATTCCCCCTCCCTCATATGGGGAGGGAAATGGCAGGGAAAACCCACTCCTGCTCTTTCCCCTCACATCTAAGGAAATGGAAATTTCAATATTAATTGCACTTCGACAATAATAAATAAAGGAGATATGAAATGATCAAGAATATCCAATTAATGGCAGGATGCCTGGCGATGATGATTTGTGCTCTATTGCTTGCCCAGCCCACCGCATGGTCAGCTCTTAGAGTATCTCCGACACAGCAAAACCTGCAGATATCTCCCGGAAATACAGAAACAATTGAACTGCAGCTCTCCAATTCCAGCAGAACGGATAAGTTGCACTTACATCTATATGTAACAGACTATAATATCCGGCAGGACGGCTCACCCGTTTTCCCTAATGCAAACGAAACGAAAGATTCTATTGCATCATGGGTAAATATTAAGGACGCAAATGTCGTGCTGAATCCTGGAGAAAGGAGAATAGTACCAATCAGGTATACCGTGCCGAAGCGGGCCAAAGGTGAGAGATATGGTGCTATTATGGTAGAGAAAAAGCCTGTCCCTTATACAAGAACGCCTGAAGAAGTGAGGAACAATAAACTTAGTGGGATTATCAGTGTTAGTTATAGAATAGCCTGCACAGTAGTATTGTCGGTTGATGGTACCAGGTTCGAAAAGAAGGGCAGTGTAACGAACGTGGCGGTTAATATCCCTCCGAGTGATTCGTGGATGGAAAAGCAGAAAATAGAAGTGATGGCCGTCTTCAAAAATGAGGGCAACATCCATATTTCACCAAGAAGGGGCGAGGCCCTTATCGTACACAAAAAGTTCAGAAAGGTTGTAGCACGGATACCCCTTACTACACCCAGGAATCCTAATATATTCCCAGGTGCATTGAGGAGTTACAAGGGCTATATAGAAGAGCCTCTGCAACCGGGAGAATATGCTGTACAAGCTAAATTTAACGTGGGTAGTGGAAGAGGCCATACATCTCGTGTCAACACTGAATTCATCATAACCCCGGAACTTGCCGAGGCGATGAACCAGATGTATTATGGGGACAATGAATATTCCGGACCCACCATAATCGGTGCAGACCCACAACTGGTAGAGGTAAAAGTACCGGTAGGCGGATTCCGCAGTTCATCCGTTACCGTAAATAACCAGCATGAGGAACCTATTCAGGTGCAAAGCTATATCAAAGACCTGCAATTTCAACCGGACGGTGAGATGCAGATCATGGAGTCAGGGACTATCGAAAGATCATGTGCCGACTGGGTCAGCATACAGCCTGCGAAATTTTATCTCCAGCCGGGCGCAAGTAAAAAGATCATACTAAGGGTACGCATACCTGATGGAGCAGACGGCGGACACTACGGCAAGCTGGTATTTGAAACGTCTCCGTTTACCGCAGATAAGCTGTCGGACTCTGAACCGGAAACGTCATTGGGAAGTACGCTGATGGTTGTTATTCCCGGCACATCTAAAATAAAGGGAGCTATTACAAACTTTGAGCCGTCTCTTATTGGAAACGGCAAAATTCCAGAGTTTGCAATAGGCTTTAACAACACGGGCAATGTGCATATGCGGCCTACAGGCATGATTACGATAAAGGATTACATGGGGGATGTTGTGCATGAACAATCTCTTGGAAAGAACGTTCCATTTGTTCTTCCAGGCAACACCAGGCAGATAAAAGAAGTATATAACGGAGAGGAACTCCCTGCGGGAAAATACTCTGCCATGATTGTTATTAATTATGAAGATGAGACAGACGTCAAGGCTGATTGCAAGTTTACGATAACAGATAAGCCAACGACAACAGATAAGCCGATCCAAGTTGCCGGAGACCAGAAAAAGGTAAACAATTCCTGATTTTACCTATAACAATATTATCATTCTTGTGCCAGGCGCAAGGCCTTCTTAGCAAAAACTCTTGATCGCCTGAAACGGATACAACAAAATGACATCAAATCTTGTATTGAAAGAAAAGAAAATCCGACAGAAATTCTATCCTGTTAAATATGGGTGGTTAAGGGGATCCTGTATATTGCTGTTATTTCTTATGGCACTTCAATCTGTTGGTTGCACTATGTCTAAACCTAATTCGGGCATTGTACCAGGGTATACGGCTGCAAGAAATCTCTTCCATCAGAAGAAGTATTCGAAGGCCCGGGATGAGTTTGGCCGGGTACATACAGAGGAGCCTGACAGCCTTGTATCCCCAAACGTTAAGTACTACTCACAGATAAGCGAAAGGAAGATAGAGGAAGATAGCGCAGAGTTAGATTTACACTTCGATAACACAAAACTATCTCGGGAAGAAAAAATTCTTAAGGAGATAGAAGACCTTATACCAGCTGACTTGAGGGAGTACGAACAGATATCCTCGCATAAATCCTCGCAGGAGGAGAAAAAAGAGACTACAGAAGAAGCCAGGTTGATTACCAACGTCTTCTTTGAAACAGACATGAGAGAGGCCCTACGGGACATCTCTGCCCAGGCAGGAATCCCTCTTGTAGCTGATGATTCAGTACAAGGGTTGGTTTCGCTGGAGGTGCAGGACAGACCGCTGGAAGAGACATTAAAGATAATGCTCTCCTCTGGTGGGTATTCGTATAAAAAGATGGATGGCTACTACTTAATTGGAACGGCAGAACCTGGAAGCCCCACTTTTGAAAAACTGACAACCACGATATACATAAAGCCAACCTACTTTTCTGCCAGAGAGGTTTCCGGTCTGCTTTCATCGTCTTTTAGCCCTTATATACAGGTGAGTGAGGAGCAGAATGTACTCACCGTTACGGCCTCTGATGACGTAATCACTCGAATTCGAACCGATATATCCGAGATTGATAAAGCACCCCAACAGATAGTCTTACAGGCAGTAGTTACGGATATAAGTGAGAGCGGCATAAAGACGCTCTCCAGGTCAATGAATTGGACGTTTAGTCAAAGTGACAATGACGATGCTCGGCAGAATTTACGAAGAAACAATGTAACGACTCAAGGATTAAGCTTTGACCCTTCATCGCTCGGTAGCATGGGCCTCACCTATGCCACCACCGGGAAACTTACTCGTGGTCTCATAAGCGCTATCAAGGCCCTGGTAGTGAATGACAAAGCGGTCATCCGCGCTACTCCCAGGATTTCCACACTTGATGGACATCAGGCTAGAATTTTCATCGGCTCACAAGAGACCTTCTCTGTAACCAGCGGGCCGGCATCATTTCAAACTACACAGTTGGAAAAGATAGAATCGGGGATCATTCTGGACATAACACCAAGGATCTCTGAATCGGGGGAAATAAACGTCACAATAAACCAGGCAGAGGTTTCTCATGTTGAAGCTAGAGGCGACCTGGGTCTACCCATAGTAAACAAACGTTCGGTGAACACGGCTGTCAGGGTAAAAGACGGAGAGACTATTGTCATCGGAGGATTGATGCAAAAGAAAAAATCAGAAACAAAGAAAAAAATCCCTTTTCTGGGAGACGTACCCTATATAGGCGGCATGTTCAGGAGCACTTCTAATAATGAGGAAGAATCAGAGGTTCTTATCATGATAACACCACATATCTTAAGAGATGAAGATTTTCTGGATATAGATATATAATTGCACAATGCCAGCAGAAATGAGGCATTTAAGGTATTTAATTTTTTTTGGAAGGAAATAAACATGAGAAAACAATATTCATTTACAAAGTATCTTTTGTGGATTGCCATCATGGCACCTTTGATTGGGGTTGGCTGTGTTTCTGTTTCTACTACGGAGTATGTTGATTCACGTATAGACAAGTCCATGCGGGAACTAGAGGAGAGGATGAAACAAGAAAATACGGCTGATGCTGATGATATAATAGCTAAAATGCAAGGGTGTGAAAGCGCCGTAATCAAGCAGGTTGTTACCGCACTAACCAATGCATTGGAAGCCAAGAAAATAGCAATAAATGCCCAGAAAAATGCTGAAGGTGCAAAGAAAAGCGCCGAAGATGCAAATGTAAAGGCTGTTAATGCACTAGACGGTATTGCAGGAGCGCTTACAACTATAGATAAATTCACAGGTGATGTTGACGAGGTAAAGAAAATTGCTGACAATGCGCTAGAGAAGACCACAGAGGCAGAAGCAAGAATCGCCGAAGCATTAAAGGCCGCTACAGAAGCAACAAAGGTCGCAGTCAATGCTCTGGAACTCTCATCTGGCACAATACCTACAGCTGAAAATACCGTGAGCTATGCTTCGGAGATACCATAAATCTCAGATGAAATGGAGAACAATTGAAAAGAATTGAAATTATAGCATTGACAAAAAAAATATGTTGAAATAATTTGTTTGTGGCGATACTCTAATGTGCTAGTATGCGGGTAGTAAGAGTTTTTACTGGAGGTTAACATGTGGAAACAAAAACGCAAAAACAGCTATAGAGGATTCACGCTTATTGAACTAATCGTAACGCTTTCCATAGTCGCCACACTGGCAGGTATCGGGGCTGTTGCCGTAGTCAAAATACGTGGAACAACTAAACAAGTTTCATGTATAAATAACCTGAAAACAATATCCAATGGTCTACAATTGTACTATAACGACTACAAGGTATTTCCTGATGATGGCTATCCTGATGATACCGACGATATATATCCGCTTGCCGTTGAACTTAGCGACTATATAACTATCCTGGATACGTATCTTTGCCCTCTTGATGATGACACCACCAGTGTCGCAAATCTCGCAAGTTATGATCCTTTCTATGTAAAACGTTCTGGTGCTGATCAAACTGATTCAATTGAGCAACTTGCCATCGGTTGTCCACGCCACAGGGGAAATGATAGTTCCACTAGTCTCTTCTCTACAGGCTCTACCGTGATTACAACGGTTGGTACTGTACAGGCCAACGGACAGGAGGTCCCGCCGGATGGGAACAGCACCCAGAGAAAAATAAACACTACAGGTGACAAATTTACATTCGATGATGGGAGCACCGTTACGATAACAAGCACCGTAGCGAACTATAATGTATTTCTCGTACAATCAGTCAAACTCTCTGACGGGACCTTGTACAGTATCATAAGGATCCAGGGAGATGGAACAATCGATAATGATGTTGCATCAGGTTCAAAATTTGAGGTTATCACGCCGAGTGCGATCGTTGGAGTCAGAGGTACAAAATTTACGGTTATTACCACTAACAATGGTGGCTCAACTGGTACAGAAATTACTGAGGGGAAGATTATTTTAACAGACCGTACTACCGGTGCAACAAAAACAATGACACCTGAAGCCACACCTGAAATTGTTATAACAGAGGAGGAGCATACTCACTTTCATTGGCATGCCGATGGCACCAAACACTCACATGCACATGCAGAGGGAAAAGGGGCCCACCATGGGAGAAAGAATGGCAGACAGCACTTGATAAAGCTTATGAAAAAAAGAAAAATGTGGGGTGATGATCATGGTTCTAATGGTTCTGATGATGATGATAGTGAAGATAAAATAGTCGTATGCCACAAACCAGGTACAGATGATCAAGAAACAAAGACTATATCGGCAAGTGCCAAGACTGGACATCTAAACCATGGTGATACATTGGGTGCATGCTCAGGTGTCAGTGCAAATTATTACGGATGGTCGTGGAAGAAGTGGTGGAGGAATTAATAGTTAATGACAATATATAAATAACTCTGAATCCAACTAACAGGTACAACTATTTCTATTTATTTCTATATTGTTAAATACTTCATTGGGAGTCAGCAGTGTCCGGTTAGGTTTTTGCTGGTGCTCCATTTATTGCCCCAAACCTGTCATTCCCGCATTTTTTTAGCGGGAATCTAGTTTGACTGATCTTTTAGATACCTGATAAAGGCATTCGGGTATGACAAAAACAGCATAAGCAAAAACCTAACCGGATGATGTTGATTGGGAGTAAGAGAACCCAGGGTTTTTCTGGTGCAATTATTAAGGAGGTGCTGGTAGAGTAACACATCCTTATTTGAAATTTCTCAAAAATCTGTCTTCTTAGGAAAACAATGCCTTATTAATCTGTTTCTATTCTCACAGGGACTTCTTTTCCCATGAATAATACGGATTGACAAAACGGATGTCAACTCCTGACTTGGAAGTAATTTTCTCATATCGGGCAAACTCATGACCGTTCTTTGCATATAATTGCACTTACTACGCCCATTGGTCTTTTTAGCTGTTTCTATCTTAGAAAATCCTTCTTTACATAATACTGAAATATGATACCTTTCTTCCTGGGTTAGCTAGTTGTAAGTAATACGATATGTGCATTTTCCTTTCTATTGACAAGTTTGTGAAGTCAACTTGTATTCCATTGTCAACTCTTGAGGTTTGCACTAATTAGTTGAAGTTTCCAAATGAGACTAACCTGGAAAAAATGTTTAATTGGACTTGAATGCAAACAGGGTTTTTCCTGCGCATGCGTAAGACAATAATGTGACTATGAGGATGTAAGCTTTTTACTTGAATATTTCTTTTGCTTGAGATAGATTTATTCTAGGGGATTTTGGAGATTTCAAAATGGGAACACATTATATAATATTTATCATGGCAAGGAGTCAAAAATGAGATTCGGTGAGTATTTAATCAAGAAAGACAAGATTGAAGAAAGCGAACTGGAAGACGCTTTAAAGTTTCAAAAGGAAAAACATATAACTCTTGGCGTACTGGCTGTAAGAGAAAATTTGCTGAGCAATAAACAGTTGAGTACGATCCTGGATAATCAGAGAGAAGATGGCGGCCTCTTTGGAGAGATAGCAATTGAATTGGGGTTTATAAGTAAGGAGGGTATTCATAGACTTCTCATATTGCAAAAGGAAGGACACAATCTGCTTGGCGAAATACTGGTCTTATACGGAGCCATTAGCAAGGAGGATATGGAGGTGGAATTAAAACAATTCCACGAATTGAAAGGAGAAGAAAAATAAATTTATAGCGGATTCTTTTATTAGCCGGAAATACACACCTGTTTCAAACTACTTCTTTCAATATCCATTACAATCTTCGCATTCTCTAGCATAAACTTTAAATTTGTAAAATATTAATCGGGAGAGAAAAAGATGAATAAACGAAAAGATTCTTTTGATAACTCTGACAACAGTACCCCATTGAATCCGACTGACCGGGACGAACTATTAAAGAGCTTTGATGAAAAACGCCGGAGCTTTTTGAAAAAGCTTCTTATCTCGGCAGCGTACGTTACACCAGCAATACTATCGTTTTCCATTGGAAATGTAGAGGCAAGAGCCAAAAAACTTCCCACAAGAAAGAACAAAAAGAGGAGCAGATAAAAATGATGATTTTTAACGATGTGGCTTGGAATTGCAGTAATATCGTCGGATAAGAAATCCAGCCTGCACATAAAAATATGTTTTTTTACAGGTCGGGTTTCCCAACCTGAACAGCGAAGTCACCCACCCGGATAAACCCATTCTGACGGTGGCAGTTTGCTCGCCAACATTTTCGGTAGCTTTTAATCTCTATGCATAAATCCAACCTATTGCCAGTAGACATGTCTGGCTTATATTATTGTTTCAATACTAGTAATCCTTTTATTTATTAAAATGAAAACTGCATATTTATCTCTGGGACAAATGCTGAAAGAGAAAGGAATCATCTCTGAAGAACAGTTAAGCAGAGCCTTAACATACCAGAAGAAGCAATCGATCAGGTTGGGAGAAGCATTAACAGAGATGGGTATTACCGATTATGAAGACATAATCGGAGGCCTGGCAGAACAGTTTGGTTTCCAAGTCGTCAACCCTATGGCTATTTCAATCCCGGAAGATGTGATCGCCACAGTCCAAAAAAATATTGCAAAAAAGCATAATATTATACCTATAACCAAAGAAGGAGGATTACTTATTGTTGCCATAAGTGACCCACTTGACATCTCCACACTGGAAGACCTGCGCTTCAGACTGAATATTAATGTTGAATGCGTGTTGGCAACGAAAAAAAATATTGAAGATGCTATAAAAAAATATTATGACAAGGTAAATGTAAAGGAAAAGACAGGCCCCTTTGAAGGCTACCTGGATGGATTTAAGTCAATAATTAATGCCGCTGACAAATCATTTGACTATAAACTTGGTGTTGAGGAAAAAGTGGAGGCGCCAATTGTCAAGCTTGTTGCCTTTATAATTGATGAAGCCGTTAAAGCCCGAGCCAGTGATATTCATATCGAACCGCTTCCAACCAAAACTCGTATAAGATACAGAATCGATGGTGTATGTCAGGAAGTCCACTCAATTAAAAGAAGCATACATGATGCGCTGATTTCCAGAATAAAGATACTTTCCAGGATTGATATTACAGAAAAGAGAAAACCTCAGGACGGACGCATAAGCTCAGAAGTAGCTGACAGACCAATAGATATCAGGGTAAGCACTATACCAACTACCTGCGGAGAGAGTATTGTAATGAGAATACTGGAAAAATCTACGGTACTTATACAACTAAAAAATATGGGCTTTTCTAATTATGATTATATAAACTTTAAGAGTATATTAAAGAAGCCGAACGGCATATTCCTGATTACGGGGCCTACCGGAAGTGGTAAATCCACAACTCTTTATGCTTCCTTAAATGAAGTAGATCGTTCAGAAAAAAAGATTATTACCGTAGAAGACCCAATAGAATATAATCTTTCAGGAATTAATCAAAGCCAGGTAAACGATACGATTGACTTAACATTTCCCCGTATACTCCGTTCAGTGCTTCGACAGGATCCGGATATAATTGTCATTGGAGAGATCCGTGACATTGAAACCGCAGAGATAGCGGTAACATCCGCATTAACCGGACACCTGGTCCTAAGCACACTTCACACAAATGATGCACCTTCATCCATAGCAAGACTCGTCGATATGGGCATCAAACCGTTTCTTCTATCATCATCAATCCAGGCTATTCTGGCTCAACGTCTGGTTAGGGTAATATGCCCAAAGTGCAAGGTCCCATGCAAAATAGAAAAGAGTGTTTTGGAGTCGCTAAATCTAGAGAGTATTGATCTTGAGAATACGGAGTTTTGTCATGGCACAGGATGTGAGTATTGCAATAGAACCGGCTATCGCGGCAGGAAGCCCATCTTTGAGTTCATGTCCATTAATGCAGAAATGAGAAATGCAATATTTAAGAATGAGGGGACGAGGGAACTAAGAAGGATTGCACATTCTAACGGAATGACTACATTAGTCGAAGATGGACTGAGATCGGCATGTGCGCAAATCACAACACTGGATGAGGTGATAAGGATTACTTCTTTGGATTCCGCATAAAATATTACTTTAATGCACAAAGATGAATAATTTTAATGCTGATATATTTGATGGACTGGGACTGTATAAATAAACTAGAATGGAGGTTAAGATATCCTCCGTGGTGTAACTTGCGGTCAGGTACAGGTTACCCTCCGACTTTGAATTTTCTATACATTAAATATAGAAGTATTAAAAAATGGCGACAAAAGAAGACAAAAGAAAATTATTCGGGCAGATTTTATTAGAAAAAGAGCTGGTAAGTAAAGAACAGATAAAGGAAGCCCTGGAAATACAGGATATTAACGGCAAGGCGCTGGGAGATATACTGGTAGATCTTGAATATGCGACTAATAGCAGGATTACCGAGGTATTGAGTGATTATCTTGGCATGGAAGTTGTTAGCATCAAAAATGTAGATTTTAAAGAGAACATACTGGATAAAATCCCACATTCTATTGCTCAGCTTTACAGAATTGTCCCGATAGCTTTTGAAGAGTCTACAATTACCGTAGCACAACAAGACCCACTGGACATACAGCAGATAGATGATCTCCGATTTCTCCTAAAGTATAATGTGAAACCTGTGTTAGTCGATAGAGAAGATGTAGCAAATGCCCTGGACACATATTATCCGGGTGAACACGAATCTGTCGAGGAAATCCTGGAGACTTTTAAGCAAGATTTAACATCAACAAATAAATCCGAGAATAGGGAAACAATAGAAGTAGAACACTTGAAGGAGATGTCCAACGAAACACCGGTAAAAAGTCTTGTTAATTTAGTACTTTTACAAGCTGTCGTAGTAAAGGCAAGTGATATTCATTTTGAAATATTTGAAAATGAATTCAGAGTTCGTTACAGAATTGATGGAGTTCTACGCGAAAAAGTACCGGTACCGATGATTTTTGCAAACGGCATTATCTCAAGAATCAAGATCATGGCAAATATGGATATTGCAGAGAGGAGGTTACCGCAAGATGGCCGCATCTTCCTGACGATAAGAGGACACGCTGTTGACATACGTATCTCAACGTTACCTACCAATTATGGAGAAAGCGTTGTCATGAGAATACTTGACAAGAGTTCAGTTTCACTTGACCTGACCAGATTGGGTATGTCACCGGATAATCTGAAGACAATTAAACAACTGATGCAAAAGCCTAACGGAATTATCCTGGTTACCGGACCCACGGGCTCAGGCAAGACAACAACCTTATATGCGTCTCTCAACCATGTTAATGTAGCCGGAACAAAAATTATAACAACTGAAGACCCTGTCGAGTATGATATTGACGGTATTATGCAGATCCAGATTAATCCTGATATCGACGTAACATTTACAAAATGTTTGAGGTCCATTTTAAGGCAAGATCCTGATATAATCCTGGTAGGAGAAATCAGAGATTTGGAAACATTGGAAATTGCGGTACAGGCATCGCTGACAGGCCATCTGGTATTAAGCACTTTACATACAAATGATGCCCCGGCAACAATAACAAGATTAATTAATATGGGACTCAAACCATACTTAATAACTGCTTCACTGGTTGCCGTAATCAGCCAGAGATTAATAAGAAAAATATGCCCGGATTGCAAGGAAGAATACACACCTGGTAACGATGTTATCAGTGAACTTAATTTCACTGATCATGATTTACAGGACAAGCATTTCTATAGGGGAAAAGGCTGTAATAGTTGTAACCGTACGGGCTACAGAGGCAGAATGTCAATCCTTGAGGTAATGATAATAGATGAAGAAATTTGTTCGCATGTCATTAAACAGTCCTCTACGGAAACGCTAAGAGAAATAGCCAGAAATAACGGCATGTGTACATTAGTAGAAAGCGGACTGAACGCGGTATACGATGGGTTAACGACCTTGGAAGAAGTAGCAAGAGAAACGAGTGTAAATTGAATAAATGCCTAAAATGTGAAGTGAACTAAAGTTAAAAAAACAAAATTTCTTACTACAACTTTAGCACACTTCAAACTTTAGGCACTTTTAACTTTGTTGAACAACTATGCCAACATTTATAATCCAGGCTATTGACGAAAAAGGCGCTACGGTAAAAGAGAAGATAGAAGCTTTATCATCTGAAGAGGTACTTGAGACTATACGCAGCAAAGGCTTTTATCCTACCACAATCAAACAAGTTAAAGAGAAAACCCTAAAAAAATCCACAACCGCAAAAAAACGCAAAAGTTCGCTATCATCAATATCTCTTGGCAAAGTAAGTGATAAGCAGATTAATCCCTTCACAAGGCAACTATCAACACTCCAGGACGCCGACATACCTATTGTACAAAGTTTGACTATTCTTCAAACACAAATGAAAAAGGGATTGTTAAAGAGCGCTGTTGAAGAAATAATAGCAGATATTAAGGGAGGTGATACCCTGTCCATAGCAATGTCAAAACACCCAAAAGTTTTCGACAAACTCTATGTAAATATAATCAATGCGGGAGAGATTAGCGGAACACTTGATGTAATACTGGAACGGTTGGCAACATATAGAGAAAAAATGCAGAAACTCAAACGAAAAATCATAAGCTCTCTGATGTACCCCGCAACTGTTATTTTAGCATCTGGTGCAATATTGACAGGTATCATGATTTTCATAATACCCAAATTTGCAAAGATGTTTGAAGAAATGGATGTTGCCCTTCCGTGGCTGACATCAGCGCTGATAAACACAAGCAACTTTTTATTTACTCACTGGTATGTTATTTTCGGAAGCCCTGTTGTTGTCTTCACAATATTTAAGCTAGTCGGGAAAATAGGAAAATTCAGGTTAATAATAGACAAACTGAAATTTAAAATACCAATATTCGGTACACTTATAAACAAATCCGTTGTCTCCAAATTTGCGAGAACTCTTTCAACCCTGATGTCAAGTGGTGTACCTATCCTGGAAGCTCTAAATAACGTGAAAGACGCCACGGGGAACATGGCGATGAGCAAGGCAGTAAATCAGATTCACGATAGCATCCGTGAAGGAGAAAGTATTGCTAAACCGCTACGTGAGTCAAAAATATGTGATGCCATGGTAGTTAATATGGTTGAAATAGGAGAACAGACAGGAGAGCTGGACAAGATGCTCTTCAAGATTGCCGATAATTATGACAACGATATTGATAGTATCGCAGAATCACTGACAAGCATGATGGAGCCATTTATCGTTGTCTTCCTGGGACTCTCTGTCGGCACAATTGTTGTCGCACTCTTCTTACCACTAGTAAAGCTGATGAACGGTCTGGGCGGCGGGATGTAGATGATAAAAATTGCGAATTGAGGAATCCCAGAATCCCTAAATTCCTCAATTTCTAAATCCTTTAATTTATTAACCACAATCTTTATAAAATGGGAACTATCAACATTCAACCTTCAATATTAAATCGTAAATCTAAAATCATAAATCGTAAATCAAAAGAGGGTTTCACACTTCTTGAGCTATTAGTCGTTATTGTAATCATGATGTTCCTTGCCGGAATTACCTTACCCATCGTATCTTCTATTCAGACAAATGCTAAGATAGGGGTAACTTCGGCACAGATAAGCCAACTGGGGCTTGCGTTGAAGCAGTTTGAAAGTGATTTTGGGTTTTTCCCACCCAACGATTATACGGCATCCCCTGTCTCCGTTGGCGGTGTTTCTATACCGGTAGACTCTGATCTTGATACAGCATCGAAATGTCTCGTTTTTTTTCTTGGTAGTAAATTCACTTTCTCCTCACCCAGTTTTAATGATATATACGGCCCATACATAGAATTTAAAAGAGCACAATTAGATGAGGATGTGGGTAAAACCTTTGGTACCGACACATACATTAACATCGAAGGAGTTAATGGAACACTGAAGATATACCAATACAATGACCCTTTTGGGAAGGCTTATTCTTACAAAAGCAGCTCTCCTGATAATAACATAGCCTCATTCGATATTTATTCATATGGACCTGATAATAATAATGACTTCGGAACGTCAACAAGTGATGACATTACAAACTGGTGAAAAACGAAGCCCGAGAGAACTAACGTCTACTTTTGTGCCATCACGTAATACTGCAAGAAAATGAAAAAACAATTACCAATATTCAATCGTAATTCGTGGCAACTTAAGAAATTGCCAAAGGCGATTCACAGAATCTTCCATAATCGTAAATCTAAAATCGTAAATCTAAAATCCCAATCCGGTTTTACCTTAGTGGAGCTGATGGTTGTAATAGGAATAATTATCGTTATCGCCGCATCAGTACTGACGATTCTTCCCGGTATGCGTGAAAAGGCCCAGGAAAAAGCAACATGGACTTTTATGGAACACTTGGAAATAGCTATAGAGCGATACTATGATGATAATAGAAGCTATCCCCTTACAGGAACAGAACCCACGGCGATCGAAGATCTGAAGATGGCATTACAACCTTCTGAAGACACTTCAAAACGATATATTGAATTTAAAGATGACTACCTGGATGATAATATTATTATTGATAAGTGGGGAAATCCTTTTGTATACATCCAGCCAGGTACTAAAAACACGACTACATACGACTTATATTCGACTGGTTCGGATGGAACATCAACCTCCTCTGGAGATGACACAGATGATATTAATAACTGGAGTCGATAACCGTAACTAAGTTTGAAGTGCCTTAAGTGAACGAAAGTTATGAAAAGAAATGGATTTACACTCGTTGAAATGCTTGTTGTAATAGCAATTATTATTCTGATAAGCGCTTCAGCCATACCTGCAATCACACCCTTTCTCAAAAGCCAGAGATTAAATAAAGGTGCACGCATAGTTCAGGCACAAGCACTGGCGGCAAGGGTAATGGCGATTAATTCAAGGGAACAAAGACGGCTCGTTATTGACTCAACCTACTCTAAACTATCAATCATAGGAACTGACACAACAATATTAGCTAGAGAAGAATTTCTACCTGACACGATTGAATTTGGTACTGGTAATGTAATATGGACAGCAGGAACAAGTACTGTATCCTTTGACCCAAACGGTACTGCCGACACTACAAGCTTGGGCACGGATACGGTTATAATTCAAGATAAGCTGGGCAATACAAAGAATCTAGAGGTAATCAGTTATACAGGACAGATAATAAGTGATTAGATTGTCTATTGAAGATTGAAAGAATTAGGAAGAATAGAAGCAAGAGACAAGAAGCGTGATTAGATGCCTGGTCAAAACCCTTGGAAGCGAAATACTTCTTACGCCTCAAAGCATACAGAAAAAATGAATATGGGAAACAAAACAGTTAAAACTTCAATCTTCAATCTTCAATCGTCAATATACAATCATAAATCACAAGCCGGCTTTACGCTAATAGAAATAGGTATCGCTATCTTCATCCTGGCGATTGGGCTGTTAAGCATGTTGGCCCTGTTTCCTATCGGAGTAGACTCTATCAAAAAAGTTACCCAATATTCAAACGCGGCGGTACTCACTGAATCAGCAGTATCAAAATTGATAGAAAAAAATATTTTTACTGATACCGATATAATGGGCACCTTAACTGCTGATATATCTTATGTACATCCTGATAATGACATAGGCACATCTACACCATTTGAGGACTCTTCTACGAATACAATATCAGCACAATACTCCTGGCAGGCTATTTTGAAAAGTATAGGGACCAACTCAAATCTAGTTAGAGCACAGATAGCCATATTCAGAAATTTCAATTCTTCCCAATTTGGAGCGGGAACGGCTGACTTTACAAGTGGTTCAGTTATAGTGCCTTATACTCCACCACTGCCAACCGGGCTTACCTCTAAAGACTACATAAGAGAAGACAACGATATTATTAACGGCGATAAATTCTGGTATAGAATAGACAGCATTGGTACTTCAACAACAACCATTACCCTGGAAGGACCGTTTCTGGGGGCCGGAGGACCCGGACTTACATTCTCTACAACAGACGACATTATCGATATCTACGAAACCATGTTCTCAAAACGATGAAATATAAAACTAGAATATTTTTAACCGCTCCCCGGACAAAAAACGCCGAGGACAAGAAGTGCGCAAAGAAAAACTTAGAAATAAAGTAAGCTATACTTTAATGTACTTATACAAAAAAATGAAATTAATGAAACCAATAATCATCATTCGTAAATCCCAAATCGTAAATCGTAAATTGTCAAGCTTACAAAACCGCTCCGCTTTCACCCTGATAGAACTTCTTATATCAGTGTCCCTGGCTACGATACTTATCCTGGTAACGGCGATGATCTTCAAACAGGCAAGCAGTGCATTTTCAGAATCAGATGCGCGTAATGAGGTATATCAAAACGTAAGAGCGGCCTTCGACATCATAAAGAGGGATATTTCCGGAGCAACTCTGAATACGAGATACGAGCTGTTCAAGGCATTCAATGACGTCTCTGCTGCCAGCTACGGTACAATAGGAGCTAAGGAGGGAAGTGACATTCTCACACTCTTGTCGAGCACCCCCAATCTTGAAGACAAACCGGTTGCCCTGATTACCTATTATCTGAAAACAGATAATGTTCTCTATAAACTTGAAAATACGGGAACCATTACCCTTAACTCGGCAATCAATAGTTTTCCTGATTCAGGAACTACATATAAGGAACTCGGCTTTAATGTCAGCACTTTACAGTTCAGATATCAAAATAGCGATGGAACATGGGACAATACATGGGAAACCGGTACGGATACGGCATACCAATACTTACCGGATGCGGTAGAAGTAGAGATGACCGTTTCAGACACCCGTAATCGATACACAGGAACGTCTACAAATATAATTTCAATACCGTAAGAACGATTTAATATTGACGATCGGAGATTGAATATTGTTAACCTGCATTAGTTTTTTTGTGACTTAGTGCCTTCTTGCCCGACGTGTTGTGTGACGGGAGTGGCTAGAAAATAAAAAATGAACAACCTGAAAAACGAAGATGGTTATGTCCTGGTAATTATTATCGGCATATTGACAATCCTTTCATTGATGGCAATAACGTTCGCCACTTTGTCACGTATAGAGACCAGGGCCACGAGAAATTATACTGACAGTGTAAAATGCGAGAAGGTAGCAAAGGCCGGTCTGGAACATGCGATATACGAACTATGGCTGGATAAGTTTGGAACTGACACACTTGCGTATAATGATGACGATGATGGCAATCCTGGTGAATATGGACTAGATGAGAACTTTGACTCCTCCGGTACATCGTGGCCCGGCAATAGTGTTTTTCCCGACACGGGTACTGATAATTACGATAATGATGGCGATGGTGCAGATGACTCTAGATGGATATACTTCCCCTTAACTAATAAAGCCGGTACAAGCACATCTGCCATACGTCTCCCGGGCAATCTTCTGGCAAGATATGCCGTATTAATAACGGATGACAGGGAGGCAAGAATCAACATAAATGTAACGGGAAACAAGGCTGGAGGCCCTTCACATACCTCTAACGAAGGATGGTCAACATTTGAGGTAGATCTATCCGGTATAATTTCACAAGTGTCCGGTACAAGCACAACCATCGCAAGTGATATTATCGATACAAGACTGGGGAGTGACGATGCTCCTGGAACCAGCACCCCAACAAATGACGATAACGGAATAGTACCAGATCCTCAGTCGGACAATATTGATAACGATGGAGACTGGTCTGTGGGCAATGATACAAACGGGAACGGAATACCTGATTCAGGAGAGATAGGCGTTGATGATGGAGACAATTCCGAATCTATTGATGAACCGAACGAATTCAACTCAATTTCTCCATATGGAGATGACGTACCATTCGGTATCCTTGCAGAAGCTGAGATCATGGGTACCTCTTCATACACAAGCAGACTGGAAACAATTTTCAATACTAGAGGAGTAATTGAAAGCGAACAGAATTTGCTAAAAAATTGGATAACCACATACTCCGCCGACACAATAGTTTGTCCCCCCTATCCCCTGGATAGCGGCACATCTACGACCATGTTAAATATCAATGCACTGGTGAATAATGAAGGTGCGTACGATGATAATGAGTTCTATTATGATTCTGACAAAAAGGTGGAGATGATTATGGACGCACTGGTAGCAGGAGGAATAACGGGCACGTTTGGTTCTGCAGGTTATATTGAAAGGCACCAACTGGCTGTTAACATAAAAGACTTTATCGATCCTTATGGCACGGTAACATCATATAACGATGGTACTGATATATACTATGGTGTAGATAGGACTCCATACATAAATGAGGTAGAAGCAGAGGTCAACGGTGCTACATCATCTGGTAATGGCAAATTTATCGAGCTGTTTAATCCGTATGACATAGACATTAGAATAGCAAACTGGACAATTACATTTTCCGGTCCAACTACTATTACACTTGGTACAGTTGGAACTACAACGGTTAATGCCAGAGACTACTATGTCGTAGCAGATAATGCTCTAGCGTATGAGACAAATTTTAATTATGAAGGAGGAGGAACAGCCGCTGACCTATATGATGCCAATGTTAACAGCCTCGCAACTGCTGGTGAGGTCTTAACCTTAAGTGATAATAATGGTACCGATGTTCAGGTTACAAATTATGGAAATGCAGATACCACCAACACAAAGCAATTAAATGACCCGAGACCAATACCTTTAACCGCATCTGCATCTGACCCGTGGGAATGGACAATGGAAACCGAAACCGCTGGTGAGGAAAATCAGACAAATGTTTTTAACCCAGGTGATGGTAACGATGGTTGGTCTGATGCTACATGGAATCCCAGTTTTCTTGTAGCCAACAGAAGATTTTCAAATAAAGGATATCTGGGTTTTATTCATAGAGGAGAAGAGTGGTCCAGCTTTAAGGTTGATGACAATATTACCTATCCGGACGTACTGAAGTACATTACCATAACAGACCCTTCAATGGATGGTATTGACAATGACGGTGATGTTGGCACAGATACCGCTGATACAGGTTTACAGGCTGGCGATATTGATGGGAAGGAATACCGTATTCCCGGTCTGATAAATGTCAACACTGCACCTGAAAATGTATTGCTGTCACTGCCAAACTTAGCCACAATCGCAGATGATATAGCAACTAGTATTAATAAACCATTTACGAGTATAGGAGACCTGGTAGATGACGTAACTCAAATTACTGGATCAGGCACAAAGTGGGAGAAAGAAAAAACCTTCCGCTCAATCTCAAACCTGATTACGACACGTTCAAATGTCTTTACGGTTTATGTCACGGCACAGATAACGGATGAGGCAATCTCTAATGTATATGCCGAAAAGAAAATTATCGCAATCGTTGACCGTTCTGTCGATCCGATCAAGATAAGATATTTCAGGTGGATTACGGAGTGATGAAGTGAAGAGAGACGACAGGTGTCAGACGATTGAAGACTTAGACATATTATGGGGCTGTTCCCTGACTGGTTCAGGTCACGCCTTAGGCGGATCTGCCTCCGGTACGACTTGCAGCCTGAGCCCAAACGTTCAGATTCAATCAACATGATTGAACCGGCTAAGAAAATGAGGTATTAAGAAATTCCTGAATCCATCAATTCTTAAATTCCTGAATTAAATATATAACATTTACTTTACGTTAACATCTTCCTTGTCAATATTCTTAATATCTTCCTTTACTTCATCAACCTCATCATTGACGCCCTTCAAACCCTTTTTAAACTCCACAAAACTCTTTCCGACTGACCTCATAGTGCCCGGAAGTCTTTTACCAAAAATCAACAGAGCAACAACCAGTATGATAATCCACTCAAAACCACCAGGAATACCAAACCACCCAATTGGAATACTAAACATTTTAAATCACCTCCAATGTGTACTTCAGATATAAATAATATTGTGTAAACTTAATCTATTTCCTGCCACATGTCAAACTATTTTAGTAGAAGTACAATTAAGTCAACAGGTTACGGAATACACCCTTCATATGACAGAGGATCGGGGTTAATCGGTGAATCATCATGCTTAATCAGTAGTTTAAGGTTATATTTTTGCATGTTTTTAGCTTGGATTTATTATAAAAAAGCTGTACATGCAGATTTCCAACTAGACACTACTGAAGTTTAGTAAGACTTATGTGGTCCAATCTGAAACACTTCTGTCCCAATCTGAAGCAATGTATTTAGAATCCCTTAATAGGAATTTTCCTTGTTCTTTTTAAACCATAATATTATTATTTTTTTACATCATGCTTAAATTTAAGTACTTATATTAAGTCTCAAACTAAAATCATTAAATATAGAAGCTATGGTATATTATATGCGCTACATGTAGGTGCAATTTATCTGAGTTATGATTTTTCAAAAAGTTTTCACAATTTAACAATTCTTAAAAGGAGAATGTTTATGAAAAAACGATATCTTAGCTGCCTACTATCCATTATAGCCATTACATTGATGGGAGTCACATTGTCTGCACAGGCAATGGCGGCATCCGAAACACTGGAGTTTGAAACACACGGACTAGATCTGGATACAGGAACAGTGGTAGAAAACGATCCCAGCCAAGTGATTGAACCGAATGGAGCAGATTTTTTTGTTGCCTACAACGCAGATTTTATACCACATGCGGTACTGGTCCTGGCTTCAGAACAGGTGGACATGGCATTTCTCAATAATGTTGCTCTCACCGATATAACACTTGATTCTATCATCGGGCTGACTTTTACGGCTGATAGTATGGATCAGCCATTAAAACAAAATGATACAGTAATCGTGCGGACCGATACGGGAAATATATTCAAGCTCGGTAATGCTATAGAAAGTGAAACCTCAGTAACCATAAACTACGAACAATTACAATAAGGAGGAGTATCATATGGATATAAGAAGAATAAAGATAATTTTCTTCTTCACGTTTGCAGCACTGTTGTTTTCTTGTACGGAATATACCTGGGCCATTACGTCGTCCGAGACCGCTAAGCTTCTTGCCAGTGACGGGGCTATGAATGACCAGTTTGGCACATCCATCTCGGTGGACGGTGATACTGCAGTAATTGGTGCACCACTTGAAGACGACGGCGGCACCGATTCCGGCTCTGCGTATGTATTTGTGCGTAATCCGATTGATGGAATCTGGGCTGAACAGGAGAAACTCACCGCCTTAGATGCAGCAACAGGCGACAAGTTCGGCTCTTCAGTTTCCGTATCAGGAGACACTGCAGTGGTTAGTGCACATCAAAGCGATGATTTCGGTAGCAATTCCGGTTCTACATATGTATTTGTGCGTAATCCGATTGACGGAACTTGGACTCAGCAAACCAAGCTCACAGCATCTGATGCAGCGATATCAGACGCTTTCGGTATTTCTGTATCAGTAAACAACAATACTGCGGTAATTGGTGCGTTTTCTGACGACGACGGAGGTACCAATTCAGGCTCTGCGTATGTGTTTGTGCGTAATCCGAGTGATGGGATCTGGACTCAGAAGGCAAAACTCACTGCTAGTGACGGAGCAGCACGAGATCTCTTTGGCAGGACCGTTACGGTATCAGGAGACACTGCGGTAGTTGGGGCGAACCAGGATGATGACGCCGGTAAAAATTCCGGCTCTGCGTATGTATTTGTACGTAATCCGATTGACGAAACTTGGACTCAGCAAACCAAGCTCACAGCATCTGATGCAGCAACAGGTGACAATTTCGGCATTTCAGTCTCAGTTTCAGGAGACACTTCTGTGATCGGTTCTTATCTCAATGGTGAAGCCGGTTCTTTACAGTCTGGTTCGGCATACATATACGTTCGAAGCGGAAATGCCTGGTCAGAGCAAGCAAAACTCACAGCGGATGATGCGGCAGGGTCTGACTTATTTGGTTTTTCTGTCTCGGTGTCCGGTGACACCGCAGTGGTTGGGGCGTATCAGGATGATGATGCCGGTTCAGATTCAGGCTCAGCATACGTGTTCAACCGCAGTGGAAGTATTTGGTCTCAGCAGATCAAGTTCGTAGCATCAGATGCGATTGGAGATGACAATTTTGGCTTTTCCGTCTCTGCGTCCGGTAGTACTGCGGTAGTTGGCGCACATAAAGCCGATAGTATTGGTGGTTCGGATTCCGGTAGTGCATATGTATTCTCCTTTCCAGAGCCGCCCATTGCAGATACAGGTACTGATCATGATATTTACCTCGGAGAGATTGTTCAGCTCGATGGCTCTGGCTCATCGGCCACTAACGGCACTATTGTTTCTTATACTTGGGAGATAGTCTCCGCCCCTGATTTCAGTGTATCAGCCTTATCAGATCCTAATATTGTCAATCCTACTCTAACACCTGACCTCACCGGGCAGTATATTATCTCACTTGTTGTAAACGACGGGATCCTGGATAGTATAGCAGATACTATTTTAGTAAATGTATCTTCAAACCTGCCACCAGTTGCCGTTGCATCCGGCATCCCCACCACAGGAGATACGCCACTTACTGCAGACTTTGATGCTTCCGGAAGCAGTGACCCGGAAACGGGCAGTCTTACCTTTGATTGGAACTTCGGAGATCCTGCTAGTGGAGCGTCAAACACTAGTACACAGGCCAGTACTACTCATCTTTATAACAATGTAGGAACTTATATGGCCGTGGTTACAGTAACTGATAGCTTTGGCAATACAGATCAGGCATCCGTAGAAATTGCAGTAACAGCCTCCAATATGCCACCTACAGTGGCTCCTATCGCCACGATCAATGATTTTACGGTAGAATTTACTGCAAACGCAAATGACCCGGAAGGCGAACTACTTACATATGAGTGGGATTTTGGTGACGGCACACCTGTGTCCACGGATATTAACCCGACCCATATCTACAATGTACCGGGTACTTATACTGTCACAGCGACTGTCTCCGACGGCGAGCTTACGGTACAGGGCACAGCTACAGTAAGTATCTTCTCTCCTTTTAATGTAGATGTGTACTCAGCCATGGTAATCTCTGGTAAGAGGGGAAAGGTAAAAAGCAAGATAAGCTTGAAGTCCTGTTTCACTTATGACGGAATACCACTGCAAAGTGACATGATCAAGGTAAAGTTTGATGGAATTACTCTGTTTGAAGTGCCTTTTGCCAGTTTTAAAGAGAGAGCTGATAAACCAGGAATATTCAAATATGTGAATAAGAATATTCGTGCCAAGATTAACTTTAATAACTCCAGAATCAAGGTCTTTCGTCACAAGATATTGTTAAGTGGCTTGGACAACAGTAATGGTGTGGATGTGATAATTTCCTTCGGCTCATCAAATGGTTCGGACAATATCATAATGAAGAAAATCAGAATGAGGAGAAGATGCGGATATGATGACAGCAGCAGTGATGACAGACACAAGATAAAGTTGTTTTATAAGAAGAAGCACCGGGGCTATAATTGTAATAATTAAATCTTGCTGCTATTGGACTCTATGCCCGGTTTTCATGGAACGTAGTTCAGATAGTGGCCTTGCGTGACAAAAGAAAGAAGTTGTAGCATAATAATACTCAATCAGGAAAGGAGGTATGCACAGTATACGGTGTACCTCTTTTCCTGTTTCATAATTACCTACCCCCCCCAAACCACAGTTCACCCACCAATCAAACTGCCGGACAGGCCTGTAGTATCCCTATGCATCCTGATATTTCAATTTTTCCATGTGCAATAAACCCCATTATTTAACTGAAGTTCTCTCATCACTCCACGTGGACGACAATGTTTCTCCTTACAGAAGAAGCAGACACAGGGGCTAGTGACATAATTTTTGAAAGTGGGCTTATGTCCAATAATTGATTCCGTAGCTCCAGAGGGTATACGAAGGGAGTGGAGTGGAGTGGAGTGGAAGTGCATATAATACAGATACAGCAATAGGAGAAGTAGCTTACCTATCTCGTTTAACTACGTAATCGCCTAACTCTATTAGTGCGGTTTTATAAACCGAATCCGGAATGATTGATAATCCATCCTGCGCGTCCTTGACCAGTCGTTTTGCGGTTTCGTATGCGTAATCTACAGCATCATGTTCTGCAAGCAGGTCAGCTATCGCAGCTTTTGAGTCTTTACTATTATTCTGGAAGATAAGTTCAAGTGTACTCTCTTTTCGATCAGTCGGCAGCTTATCTACTAATCTAATAAATGGTAGTGTCAATTTCCCGATCTGGGCATCCAGATTCATCGGTTTCCCCATTATCTCCTCTGAACCTACAACATCCAGACAGTCATCTATTATCTGAAATGCCATCCCGATCTTTGAACCATAATTGGTAAGCACCTCGGTCTGCTTTTTGTTAGCCCCGGAAGAAATTGCTCCTAATTTACAACTGGCAGCACAAAGAGAAGCTGTTTTACGCTCTATAATGCTCAAATATTCAGATTCCGTAACCTCAGCATCGTAGCATCTTAAGAGCTGAACCATTTCACCTTCACACAGGGTATTTATGGTCTGAGACATTATGAGTGTTGACATTTGGGAATCAAGGGCAGAAAGTATGGTATAGGCCCGCGAAAAAAGATAATCACCAAACAGAATGGATATTTTACTCCCCCATTTAGTATTCATCGTCTCGATGTGCCTTCTTACCATCGCTTCATCAATAATATCATCGTGTACAAGGGTTGCCGTATGTATTAGCTCCACAACTACTGCCAAATCAATATGTTGCGGAATTAATCCACCTGAACATTGACCTGACAGTAAAAGCAATGCCGGACGTAATCTTTTACCCTGTATCTTACTGATATGAAACACTAAATCAGAAAGGCGTTTGTCTGCCGGAGATAAATCGCGGTAAATACGCTCCTCTACCTCGAGCATTTGATCTTTTAAAGGTGCTAAAATAGCATCCGTACTCATCTAGTATAAAACTCCTAATATTTATCTGTTTAAGCTAACGTATTAAAGGGTCGGGTATGTTATCAAGAACTCAAAAAAATGTCAATTATGTTTTATTCCGTTATTTAACTTATTATGTATGTTAAAAATTACCTAAGTCTATTTTCTCATTATCTTTGATATATTTATTTCCCTGCGAAAGTGTTCAACGATGTCACCGTATGCGCAATTCTCAACAGATACATTTTCTTTGAAAGGAATAGTCCCGAGAATAGGAGCAGAAGAGTATTTCTCTATTTCTCTGACAAAATCGTCCCCATTCTTCAACATATTTATCACTATTCCCTTAATTCTAATATTCCTGCTTTTAGCATACTCCAGTGTCAAAAGGGTATGATTTATTGTACCCAGATAATCTTTACACACTATTACAAGTGGCAGATCCATCTTACAAACCAGGTCAGCAACGAAAAGGGTATCATTAATGGGCACCATGAGACCACCAACCCCTTCAACAACTACAAAATCATGTCTATTCGTCAGCTCTTCGTATGCTTTCCATATTTTGTCAACATCGATCGGAACACCGGCAATTGATGCCGCAATCGTTGGCGCTATTGGTAGTTTGAGACAGATAGGATTCACAAGATCATCATCGTCAGAACTATCAATTATTTTTTTCAGATATACTGCATCTTCAGAGACAAGTTTTCCATTAATTTCCTTTGCACCCGATGCAACCGGCTTCATGACACCAACATCCAAGCCATGTGCCCTCATTGCCGCAGCTATCGCTCCGGCAATGACAGTCTTACCGACTTCTGTATCACTTCCTGTTACAAATACACCTTTTTCCATAAATCAACCTTACATGCATAATTTTGTATTCTTTCGAATTGCATATAATATCCTTCATATTGTTCAACCGGAAAGTGTTTTTACTTAAGGGTGGTATTATGATTATCTAACTTTGTTATGTATAATTTAACGTTCCACCAAGCCTCAACCGAAATGCTTAATCCTTATTAATTTCCTAAAATCAGTTTATCACCTTTTTTTAATTTTAAGACATCTCCGGCGCTGCCCAGATTCACTGATATTTCCAGATAACCGGAACTTCCAAATATTGCTAACGCCTCGTTATCTCCAACATCTGTATATGAACTACAAATACCGTTAATCCTCCTCCTACCCATCGTAATTGACACCCTTTCTAAATCAATCTTCATTCTGTCAATAATTTCCCTATTAACATTAGTAATAAGGTTGCCAAAACTATCCACATATATAATTTCTGCCGTTAACTCCCCATCCGGAGAAAGAATCGGTTTTGGCAGATCAATTTGATTTATCTTCTCAACTCTTTCACCAAGCTCCTTATAGTTGATCCCTTTGGAGAGATGTGCGGCTACTGGCGCAAAGATATCACGTCCGTGAAATGTATTACTGATTATTGGCAAGAAAAACGTCCCGTTAGTAACTTCTCTAATCGACGAAGACTCCTCCTTCGCAGTAACAAATGAAAGAACTCCGTTATCAGGTGCAAGGAATAAATAATCATCAGTTTTTAAGCAAAGAATCTTCCTGTCACTTCCTACTCCAGGGTCAACGACAACCACATGGATAGTCCCCTTTGGAAAATAAGTATATGAGCTGTTAAGGACATAAGCAGCATGAAATATATTCTGAGGTTCTATGTTATTACTAATATCAATCACGTTTGCCGATAGATTGATATTGGCCATTGCACCCTTCATAACACCCACATATCCATCTTGCAGACCAAAATCGGTAATTAATGTTATTATTGATTGTTTTTTAGGCATACATAAACCCTCATAATAATTTTTCTGTTATTCTATAACGTAACTACCTGCAAGGCCATACTAACCGTTATTTTAAATTTCATTTTACTGTATCCACAGCCTTAATGCAATCGTCGATAAGTGCCTGCATTTCACATCAGAAAAAAGTTTATAAATCACTGATATTAAGTAGGACCTGTTTTATCCAAAACCTCCAACAATAGGAATCTTGGCATTACAGTTTATACACATTCCATCCCTTATTTCAAATGTTCTAACACTAAAACCAGCCCTTTCAATCAACATCTTCCCACAGCTATGACAATAAGTGTTTTCCCACTCGTGTCCAGGAACATTTCCTATGTAAACATATTTGAGACCTTCTTCAGTTCCTATCTCTCTAGCAGATTCTAGCGTGGAAACCGGTGTAGATGGAATATGTGACAACTCAAGATATGGGTGAAATCTGCTCACATGCCATGGCGTCTCATCTCCAACATTTTGTACAATCCACCTAGCAATGTCATGCAACTCTTCTGTGTCATCATTATAACCTGGTACTACATTGGTTATTATCTCCACGTGCATATCCCATTTTGATTTTGCCCTGATTGCAGCGTCTAGAATCGGCCTTACACTCTTTATACCGGTAACATCTCTATAAAAACAATGCCTGGAGTCCTGTAACTCACCACTTACCTTAATATCAGCCCCTGAAGAATTTTTTGCCGAATGGCAGTCTAAACCCTTTACGTCAACTCTGTAAGCATCTAAATACGGCCCAATTGCATCTAATGCGTCCGGTTCTATATAACCGTTCGTCACAAAAACTGTGTATAGCCCTTTTTCCTTCGCTAATCTTGCACCATCAATTGCATACTCAAGCCAGATTGTTGGCTCATTGTACGTCCATGAAATCCCTTTGCATCTGTTTTTCAACGCAAGATGCACCAACTCTTCCGGAGAAATATAGGAAGTATCTCTGTCACTATTATCAATACGTGAGTGAGCTATTTGCCAATTTTGACAGTGACCACAGCGCATATTACATCCAAGAGAACCAATTGAAAATGTATAGCTGCCGGGGAAAAAATGGTATAAGGGTTTCTTTTCGATTGCATCAGAACATGCCGATGAAACTTGTCCATAAATCATCGAGAAAAGTTTACCGTCTATATTTTTCCTTACCCCACAGTAACCCAATTTACCAACTGCGATAACACATCTATGTGGACACAAATGGCAACTAACCTTCTTGTTCTCCTCTTCTTGATAAAATAACGCTTCATGTTTCATAATAAATATATCAATTCCTCAACACATTGCTATCTTGTGTATCGTTGTGCCAGAGGCATTCTCCTGCCTGTCCCAAACGCCTTTGTTGTAACCTTGAGTCCCGGAGCCGCCTGCTTTCTCTTATACTCGTTTCTATCAACCTTGCGGATAATGTCTTTAACAAGCGACTTACCATAACCCATTTCGACGATATCACTGACATCCTTTGATTCCTCAACATAGGCCCTTAGTACTCCATCCAGGATATCATACGGAGGCAATGAGTCCCCATCCTTTTGGTTCGGCCGTAATTCGGCTGACGGAGGTTTTTCGATTGTTTCAGTGGGAATAATTTCCTTTCTTCCATTGATGTATTCAGCAAGGCGGTAAACCATGGTCTTGGGAATATCGGATATAACTGCCAGTCCGCCGCACATATCACCATATAGAGTACAATAACCAACCGCAAGTTCTGATTTATTACCAGTTGTCAGTACAAGGTATCCGAATTTATTTGAGATTGCCATCAGGATCTTACCCCTTATTCTCGCCTGCAGGTTTTCTTCCGTAACATCAAATGGAAGCCCTTCAAACATGCCGTTCAACGTTTTTGTATAGGCGTTGTATACAGACTTTATCGGTATTACCTGACAGTCAATTCCGAGATTTTCTGCCAGCATCTTGGAGTCTTCAACACTACCTTTTGATGAAAAGCTTGACGGCATAGTAACACCAAGCACTTTGCCCCTGCCAAGTGCTTTAACTGCAATTACTGCGGTAACGGCAGAATCTATTCCACCACTCAAGCCAATTACCGCTTTCTTGAATCCACATTTCTTTACGTAGTCCCGCGTGCCCAAGGTTAAAGCTTTATAGACCGATTCAATATCACTCCCACCTACAGCGTATCGAGTTTCTTTTTTGACAGATTTTGATTTATTCATACCTGAGATTATGTCTGAACCTTTAAACTCAACCATAAGTAAATCTTCTTCAAAACCTGAAGCCCGATCGACGACAATCCCTTTTCTATTAATTACCAGGCTGTTCCCATCAAATACCAGATCATCATTACCTCCAATCTGGTTCACAAAAATAATTGGCACGTTGTTCCTCTTTGCGTGTCCTGTCAACATTTCCAGCCTTACATCCTGCTTACCAATAGTAAAAGGCGATGCTGAAATGTTTATAATAATCTCCGCACCCTGCCTTATCATACATTCAACAGGGTCTTTATGATGGATTGTTCCCGGCCCGACTACGTCAGCCCCCCAGGCATCCTCACAGATTGAGATACCAAATTTCCTGCCGGATATCGTTACTATTGAAACATCATGCGTCGGCTCAAAATATCTATCCTCATCAAATACATCGTAGGTAGGCAACAAAGACTTATAATGCCTGGAGACAATTTTCCTGTTTTTTATGTATGCCGCTGCGTTATATAAAGCTTTCCCACGCCGTGCTACATTTCTGTCAACAAAACCTACAATAGCTGAAATACCGGTAACACTACTCTTTACCGCTTCCAGCGCTTTTAGATTGTTTTCTACAAATCCGAAAAGTTCCAGCATGTCCTTTGGCGGATACCCCACAATGCTCATCTCCGGAAATATAACCAATTCAGCCCCTCTTTTCCTGGCCGTATCTATAAACTTACAGATCTTTCCCGCATTCTGCTTAAACGCACCTACAGTTGGATTTATTTGGGCAAGACAAATCTTCATAAAATTGGTTCCCGCATATATTTAAAATACCGATAATTATTTCCCAGCATTTTCAAGCACTTTGCATTTACCGGTATTTAATGATATAACTTGTTAAATATTTATAATTTATAAGCATTTAATAGTACAATTTAATATATAAATCAATAAAATTTGACAATTATCTTATAAACTTGATACTATGCAGTTACCAAAATGAATAATATAAAAATTGATCAAAAACTTGTAGATAAGCTGGAAGAAATACAGAATCCGGGTGAATTAATGGCGGAGTTGTTTCGTATGTTTGGGAAACGCGCTGCGATTGGTACCAGTGGACAATGGACGGGTGTGGCCTTGATAGACATGGTAATTCGTGCCGGAATTTCAAACCCCCGTATTTACACGGTGGATACTCTTCGTCTTTTTCCGGAGACCTATGACCTCTTCCGTGAACTGGAGAAAAAATACAACATCAAGATTGAAAAGGCTGCGCCTGATTTTGATGCAGTAAGTAAGATGGTACGTGATCATGGGGAAATGATCTTCTTTGATAGTAAGGCAAAACAGGAACATTGCTGTAAGATACGCAAAGTGGATCCAAATAATAAAATCCTTGATACCTTGGATGTCTGGATTACCGGGTTACGAGCCGATCAATCTAATGCAAGATCTCAGATTAAGCGATTAGATATTCTTCAACATATACAACAAGACGGAAAAGAGCGTCCCCTACTCAAAGTAACGCCTTTGGTTTCCTGGACAGAGGAAAAGGTTAAGGAATACGT
This sequence comes from Candidatus Scalindua sp., assembly GCA_018670825.1. Classification (GTDB taxonomy): domain Bacteria; phylum Planctomycetota; class Brocadiia; order Brocadiales; family Scalinduaceae; genus Scalindua. The sequence goes on from JABHIW010000068.1 coordinate 37,607, forward strand.
CATGGCCAACAATGTACCTATACACAAATTACTTGAAATGGAGAGGGATGGATGGCATTATGCCTCTCTTGGATGTATTATTTGTACGACTCCTATTGGATCTCATGAGACACGCCGCGCGGGACGTTGGCGATGGTTTAACCATCAACTTAACGACGACCATAAGGAGTGCGGCCTGCACCTCCCTAATAAAGTGAAAACTCCGTAATCACACAATTACCCATAGTAAGTTCTGCATATATGTATAGGTAAATCAGAAAATCCAGGATTTCATTAATATGCAGAAAGCGGTTTTAATTTATCCTACTAATAACAGGAGGAAATTATGGCTAAAAATAAACGCAACCTTGCACTTGCCTGGTATCGTCAAGACCAGTGGCAACTTCTTTTAGATTACTCTACAGATTCTGATAAATTGGCATGTACATACCAAGAGTGGCTGGAACATGCTGAAGAAAAAGTGAAGGAAATAAGCAATGAGGGACTGAATGTGGTAAAAGTAGCTATTGATGTGGAAGATATGAAGAAATGGTGCGAAAGATCTGATAAGCTGATAGATGGCAGCACCCGAAGTGAATACGCCGTGTTCCTGGCTCAGAATAATCTAAACATCCTATAATAACAATTTGAGGACATCGATCTTTAACAGACAGCCCCTATTAAGTCTTACGATTGCGGCATTAAAACATATGCCTGGTAAATAACGAACAATAAAGATTGTATCAAGAAAAAACTAGACAATTAAGGCCGGTAATAGTAAATTCACTTTTACTATTCATGAATTATATATTTAGATATAACTTTTATACTAAAATCACAAGAGGCAAAATGTGTTAATCTTCTTTTTTGATTGTAATAAAGGGAATTTATGAAAGAAAAGCTGCTGACCATCATCGCTTTATTATTACTTTCCGGTATTTTCATATTTTTAGATAGTGCTATTCATTACCACTTTTTCCTGCATTTAGCCGCCATACCACTGGAAATAATCCTTGCCGTCATCGTCGTTGAACATTTCCTTGAGCGCAAGGAAAAAGCTAATAAAAAGCATCAGCTCTATTTAATTAAAAGCTATTTGTTTCGTTCTGAAATGAAAAACCTGTTTGTATGCAACTTAATCTCTTTAAAATCCCCGGAAATCAGTGTAAGTAAAATCAGGTCAATGGCATTAAAAGAACTGAAAGATTGCAGAAGTAATATGGGTGACCTTACCTATAAATCACCTCTGCACCTGGAAAAAGTTATACAAGAGTATGTTAAAGCAAAAGATGTGTTTCAATTCTTTTTGAACTGGGCAATCGAACATAAGATTGAAGCTATTTTTGAGGATATGATATATATATTGCACTTTATTCAGGATGTTACGTTATTTAACGAACAAAACCTTGATAAACTATTTATCGATGAAGCTAAGTCCAAACCGGAATTGTTAAAAAAAACAAGTAGTGTTGTCAGGAACGGTGTAATTAAATTTATGGATTATATGGTTGAGTTGAAACAAAACGATCCCACTTTACTTGATAACCTGCTTTCTGATTACGAAATTTCCAGTTCAATTCTTCATGCTGAGCATATCGGCGATAAACATCTTGTTTCTTGCATAAGCTTAGAAGCACATTAAATAAAGCCCTCGGCTGACATGTCATTCTGAAGGAGGAACGACTGAAGAATCTCTTCTTGAAAACCTCATTAACCTCACGAAGCATATTTGGCTTATGCACAGGAGATTCTTCGCTTCACTCAGAATGACAAGTGTGTATCTTTTTGAGATATATACACTTAAAATGGATATCCCAATACATTAGATCACCCTTTATCCACCTTCTCTGAAGGCCAGTAATAAGCATCCGGAGTATCCCTGGCACCAAAAATAGCAGTACCTACACGCACCATATTGGCTCCTTCCTCGATAGCAATGTGATAATCTCCGGACATCCCCATGGAAAGGTACTTCATCTCTACACTGTCAATGCCCTCTTTGATAACAGAGTCATGAATTCCTTTTAATAACTTGAAGCACTTCCGAATCTTCACCTCGTCATTGGTAAAAAGGCCAATGGTCATTAGCCCACGGATCTTCAGGGTATCGTACCGCGACGTCTCCTTGATGAGAGAAATTGCTTCTTCAGGAGCAACCCCATATTTGCTCTCTTCATAAGAGGTATTTACCTGGATTAATACGTCCATTGAACGCCCTTCACTCATGAGTCGTTTATCTAACTTCTCAACCAGACTCATCCGATCCACAGAATGAATCATATCCGCAAACTTTAATACATCCTTGACCTTATTGGTCTGCAGATGTCCGATAAAATGCCATTCCGCGTCCTCGTCCTTCAATACCTCATATTTTCTAAGGGCCTCCTGGATCTTGTTTTCTGCAATAATATGACCACCATTTCTTACTGCCTCTTGTATCCGGTCCGTGTCAACCGTCTTTGTGGCCATAACTAATGTAATGTCCTCCGGCTTTTTACCGGCCCTGATAGCAGCATCCGCAATTTTCTGTTTTACTTCTTCTAAGTTTTCCTTGATTGACATAACCCCTCCAATTCATTGTTGAATATCTGGGCACGAGATATCGTGCCCCTACGTTTTGAATCATTGATTTCAATAATACCATATATAGGTGATTTGGCATAATCATGAATTCATGTAACGATTTTTCCTTGCGTATTTTTCTGGTACAAATCCGTTCTTTAGACGTTGGCCTGCCGAATTGTTCCGTTGTAGGGGCACGTTGCACGTGCCCAGGTTCTTTGTATCATGGTATACAAGGGCACGATCATCGTGCCCCTACGGGCTGAATCATTAATTCCAATAACACCGTTTATGTGATTCAGCATGATTACATATTCGTGTAATAAATTTTTCTTTATTTAATCCATGTAATATTTATCTTGCAACCATTTTTCCGGGTTATACCTGATATATTCAGAAATCTGATTATACGATTTCTCATTTCGTATAACGTGTTCGTAATAACTGCGTTGCCAGACTGATTGCCCCAGTGTATTACGAATGGTATTTATCTGTTTGGTAACCGTTGATTTAAACCCACGTACAATGGTTGGTATTGTATTTGATGTTGGTTTACCAAATTGTTCCATCGTAGGGGCACGTTGATACGTGCCCTCTTCTTTTGTACCATGGTGTAAAAGGGCACGAAGCATCGTGCCCCTACGGTTTGAATCGTTTATTTAAATAATGCCGTGTATGTGGTTCGGCATGATTACAAATTCTTGCAATAAAATACTTTTCCGTATTTCACCAGTCTGTAACCATTCACTGTTCGCAATTTCTCCATAAGCTGTTAAAACCATATCACCATTATCAATATGTCCAAACAAACAAACATGGTTGAAAGTACAAATGGTAATGAAATACAATCCTTCCCGCGAATAATCGTAGTCTTTTATTCGGATTGAACGATGTTGGTGAATTTCAGGATTATATTTTTTTCGGCCCATTATTTTGTTTCACATACTGTAGGGGCACGTTGCACGTGCCCTTTTTCCTGATACCATGTGTTTCCGGTCAAAATGCATTTGGGTACATTGTACGAGGGCACGATCATCGTGCCCCTACGGGTCGTATCGTTATTTCCTGAACCATACATCTGTGCACGTGCAACGTGCCCCTACGCATTTCTGTTATTCCTTGTATTATCCCTGACCTGTCTCAATCTTTTACTGAGCGTTACCGGATATGCAATTTTACAATCTAAATCCTTAAACTTATCTGGCAGTTGAGAGATATTCCTTTCTGCTGTTTTCTGAATTTGTTGGACTGTTGGTATCTTATATACAAGCTTACCTTTTTTCATAACCGGCTGTAAAAGTTCCTCGGCATCAAACTCTTCATCTACCAGGCCAATTGTGTCCTTTTTAAATATTCCTTTCTTATCAAGAAAGCGGTAAACCTGTTTCTTTGACGGACAGGTTACCTTGTCTTTACTGAACTTCATTTTAGGAACCAGACGGCCTTCTCTCTCCTGCTCTACCAGTTTATAGACACCGCCGAGAGCGGGTGTGTCTTTGGAGGTGACCATCTCCGTACCGACACCAAAAGAGTCAATACACGCGCCTTTAGCAAGCATCTGGGAGATCTTATGCTCATTGAGATCACCGCTTGCCGTAATCTTAACCTGTTCAAGACCGGCATTATCTAATATCTTTCTAACTTTTTTACTTAAAAGTGTAATATTACCACTGTCCAGTCTGACTCCTTTTAACTTCTTACCCATCTTAGTGGCCAGTTGCGCACCTTTAATCGTATCGTATGTATCAATTAAGAGGACCGTATTATCAGGGAAAACCGTGTGAAAATCTTTAAAGGACTCATATTCGTCATCGTAGGCCATAACCCATGAATGGGCCACGGTACCAATGGGCGGTATCCCCAACTCGTAAGCCGCTAGAACATTAGAGGTCCCTACACAACCGCCAATAAAGCATGCCCTAGCCGCCAATAATCCTGCGTGAGGACCATGTGCGCGCCTTGTCCCGAAATCAATCACCCCCCTGCCGTCAGCGGCATGTACTACCCTTGAAGCCTTGGAGGCGATAAGTGTCTGATAATTTATCATTGAGAGAAGATACGTCTCAATTATCTGGGCCTCAATCATTGAGGCCGTTACCCTTATAATGGGCTCATTTGCAAAAATAACGGTACCTTCAGGGACGGCATAGACATCTCCACTAAAATAGAATTCTCGAAGATAATCAAAAAGCTCCCTGCTTACATTTTTGAAAACAGGAAGATCCTTCAGGTATTTTAAATACTCAGCCGTAAACCTCAGGTTCTTGAGGTAGTGAATAGCCTGTTCCAAACCGGCAGCAATGAGATACGAACGTCTTTCAGGTAAGTTTCTGACAAACAATTCAAACGTTGATTTATGGTCCATGCCACGTTCAAAATAACCGGCAACCATGGTCAACTGATAAAGGTCAGTGGAAATACACATATTTGCATCATTTAAAAAGAGCGGCTCTGGTTTTCCGGTATTTTTCTTCATATCTATTGTTATTTTTGAGTGCAGTGACCGTGTCACTGCTTTAATACGCATCATCACGGATGATGCACTCCATATTTTTTTTATGGTTATAGAGGTTAATTTTTATAGCTTATTGCAAAAACATTGTAAACTTGTTTTTTGGAACTATTTGAGAAAAGAAACTAACAAACTCAGGTTAAATTTAATAATCTTCACACAAAGTTTTCTGTGAGAATTATTTTTACGTATTATACTTTCCTACAATTAAAGACGACTGCAAAATCATCACAACACGTTTAAACAAAAAAATTTAGAATAAAATCAGCTATACAATTATTTTTTTTATGGTAGACGTTTCAGGATTAAAAATCCTGGATATTGACACACATGTCCGTATCGTTTATGCTTTAGCACCATCTTTTTACTATACAAAAATTACTTTATTACATAAATGCATACATCTGAAGACTTTGCACAGGAATTAATAGACAGCGGTTACGATTTTTTCACTGGTGTCCCCTGTTCTATTATTGGTAATCTTATTACAAATCTTACAGATAGGCCTGATGTTACCTATATACCTGCAGTAAGGGAAGACGCCGCAGTCGGTGTTGCAAGTGGAGCATATATGGCGGGGAAGGTACCCGTGGTCTTAATGCAAAACTCCGGTCTTGGCCAATGTTTAAATACCCTTACTTCCCTGAACCTTATTTACAAGCTCCCCTGCTTAATAATAGTCACATGGCGGGGGTTTGAAGGCAAGGATGCACCCGAACATCTGATAATGGGCAGGACATGCGATAAACTTCTTGATACGGTTGGCATTCCACACCATAACTTTAACCATGACAACATGAAAGCCCTCATAAATATGTCATATAAACTGGTCACCGAAAACAGAGAGCCTCTGGTCCTTTTCTTAAAAAAAGGAATAATTGATTGAATTACAGAGAAGCGATAACGACAATAACTGAATTACTGGAAGATCAGCTGGTTATCTGCGCGAACGGTTTGATAAGCAGAGAAACCTTCACGATAAGGGACAGGGCTGAGAACTTTTACATGATTGGATCTATGGGAATGGCCTCTTCAATAGGCCTGGGAATAGCATTAAGCAAACCTTCAAGAAAAACAATTGTTCTGGAAGGTGACGGAAACCTGCTGATGAATCTTGGTTCGCTACCAATGACGGGTTCTCTACAACCCGGAAATCTTTTGCATATCGTACTGGATAATGAAGTATATGCGTCAACAGGAAATCAACCAACTATTTCTAACGTAATAGAACTGGAGGAGATTGCAAAGTCCGCAAAATATGCATACGTAAAAAGAGTGACAACTAATGAGGATCTGAAAAGAGAGGTGATACATACACTGAAAAGTGAAGGTCCCTCTTTCCTTCTGGTAAAAATATCTGATAATGCAGAACAGATAGGAATCGGCAGGGTAACCCACAGCCCGGAACAAATTAAAGAGAGATTTATGTCGGCTATCAGCGGGAAAAGGTAATCACTTAATAAGTTGAAGAAAACTTATAATACAAAACCACCCCTTTCCCCTCCTTCGCAAGGAGGGGATTAAAAAGGAAGTTTTCTTCAACTTATTAATTATTTACGAAAAAAGAAACATTAATTGTAGGGCTCGTTTCCCAAACGAGCCTCTTAAAAAAGGCTGTTTGGGAAACAGCCCCTACATTTTTTGTTCAAGTATCGCTCAATTTAATTACACAAAGCAAAGAAAGAGAATAAATTGCTTTGGAGTCCTTCCGAAAGGAAGACCCCCTGCTTCCCCGGACGAAAAAAGCCGAGGACTTTTCACAGGGAATCCAAAAATCAAGGAAACAGGAGGAAATAGTAATTTTGAAAAGAATGATTCTGCTAAACCCAGGGCCTGTGTGTACTTCAGAAAGAGTTAGAAACTCTCTTATGAAAGGTGATATGTGCCACCGTGAGAGTGAATTTTCCACAATACTAGCCAATACACGCAAAAAAATATTACAGGCCTTTGCGCCAAACGGAGATTACACAACTGCAATCATTACCGGGTCCGGTACAGCTTCTCTGGAAGCTGGTATCTGCTCTTCGGTAAGCGAGGGAAAAAAGATTTTAATCATAAACAATGGTGTTTACGGTGAGAGAATATCACGTATCGCATCCGCATATAGATTCAACAAAGTTGAACTCAAATATGACTGGCGTGAACGACCTGATATAAAACAGATTGAAGACACCATCTCAAAAAACCCTGATATTGAAGTAGTCGCAATGGTACACCATGAGACCACTACCGGCTTAATAAATCCAATCACCGACGTTGGGGCCATTACCAATAAGTATGGCAGGACTTTCTTCCTAGACTCTGTCAGTGGTCTTGGAGGAGAAGAGATAGATCTGGTAAACGACAATGTTGATATATGTATCGGCACCGCTAATAAATGCATTCAGGGCCTGCCGGGGTTGTCATTTGTTTTGCTAAAGCAGGATGAAGTAAAGAGGATGAGAAACATACCGCCTCGTTCTCTTTATTTGAACGTTATCTCCCAACTGGATGAACAGGAGCAAAAGGAAGAATGTCCGTTTACACCATCGGTGCACACATTCTACGCCTTTGAAGAAGCACTGGACGAATTACTGGAAGAGGGCATCCAGGGCAGAATTAACCGATACGAAAAAGCATCATCATATTTAAGGAAAGAATTTAAGAGACTTAATCTGGAGTTACTCTTACCGGAAGAACACCTTTCCAAGACAATCACTGCGTTGTATCTGCCAAAAAATATGACCTATGCCCATCTGCATGATAGTTTAAAGGAAAAAGGGTTCATCATCTATGCCGGTCAGGGAGAATTAAACAAAACGATCTTCAGAATTGCGAATATGGGAGAATTAACCATGGGTGACTTGGAAGATTTAATTAAAAACTTAGAGGAAGTTTTATAATCCAAATAACGGGAACTGCAAATCCGGGAATCAAGAATTACGAATTGGGAGTTATTTGTAAATAAAACATTAAATTTATACAAGGAAATATAACAATGAAAGTCATAATGTTAGCAGCAGGTGTTGGGAAGAGGATGTCAGCGGTGACAAATGTAATTCCCAAATGCCTTATTAAAGTCGGCGAAAAAACGCTGCTGGAGAGGCACCTTGAGATAATATCTCTTCTGGGCATAAAGGACATCGTATTTGTTGTCGGCCATTTCAAAGAGAAGATAAAAGAAATCGTAGAAAAGAACAGCAACGGATTTAATATTAAATATATAGAAAACGAACAATACACTAAAGGCAGTATCCTCTCCCTGTGGTATGCCAGAGATGAATTGAACGACGACGTATTGATTATGGATGCCGATGTATTGTATCACGATGAGCTGCTCAGAATGCTTGCTGAATCCAACAATAAGAACTGTTTTCTTCTGGATAAAAACTGTGATGATACGGGAGAGGAGATGATGCTGTTTGTAAGAGGAGATAACGTAGTCGGGATTTCCAAAGTCAACTCTTATGATTGCGATTTTAAGGGAGAGGGTGTAGGCTTTTTTAAACTTGCTGCAAATGATTGCCATAAACTTAAAAATATACTTGAAGAGTTTGAACAGGCAGGAAAGGTTAATGTTGAATATGAAGACTCGTTACACGAGCTACTTTCCCATTGTACAGCCGGATTTGAAAGTGTGGATGATTTACCATGGATTGAAATTGATTTTGAAGAGGATATAGAAAGGGCTGGAAGAGAAATTCTACCAAAAATAGAAAATGTTGATAGAAACTGAGAAAAAGAGCGACCAATCTGTAATTTCTCATTCAGACAGTCCTATAATTGACAGATACATAATCCGCAAAATATCAGGGTTTATCACCGGGCTTCTTGTAAAGACACCCGTCACGCCAAACCAAGTAACTATTATAAGCCTGATCCTTGGCATTGTCTCTGCATCTTTCTTTTCCCATGGGGCACATGCATATACCATAATTGCCAGTCTGTTTTATTTAGTTTCAACTGTATTCGACCAATGTGACGGAGAGGTGGCACGGTTCAAAAATATGGCGTCTGATTTTGGTAAGACTTTCGACATAATAGTAGATTCCATAGTTAATGCTGCAATCACTATTGGGATCACTATTGCAATCTACAATACAAATGGTTCCGGCCTCACTATCATAGTGGGCTTGCTTGCGATGACAGGTATTGTAATCTCACTCCTTTTAACAACCTATTTTAGTGGTGAGGGCAAGAATGATACCGGAACAAAGGAGATGCTTGATAAGCTGAACAATAAGGACTTTTTTTATATCATCATGCTCGCATCCGTGATCTTTAATCAGATGATATGGTTTCTCCTGATTATGGCGATTGGAACTAATATATACTGGATAGTCCACAAAATAGCTCATCGTTAAATTAGATTCTGAAGCGAAACTATAACTCAGCTTAGTCCACTTTGCCGAAAGGAGCCAGGTCCTTGAATCCAAAAAGTTGTTCTGAACGTGTAATAGAATATCACGAGAGGACAAAGCACCTTCCAAATCGTCCAGCAAATTCTGCCGGTTATCTTGATTGGGCGACAGAGCCTAATCCATTTAGAAGCTATGAAGGAACAGATCCTGTTCAACTTCCGTTCTCAAACACTATTTCAGGCGCAAATTATTTTGATTTATTTGAAAGGAAAAACAATAAATTCCAGACCTTTTCCTTAACAAATATAGCCCTTCTCCTGGAACTGTCCATGGGACTTTCCGCCTGGAAATCATACTCGGGAAACTCATGGGCGCTCCGAATGAACCCATCAAGCGGAAACCTGCATCCCACAGAGACACATCTTGTTCTGCCTCCGATCCAGGAAAACAATAATTATGGAGGAGTTTTTCATTACAATCCTCTATCCCATGCACTTGAACCAAGAGCAGAATTTGATGAACAGTTCTGGTTAAGGTTAGAAAAGCACTTTTCTCAAAAAGGCTTTCTCATTGGATTTACAAGTATATATTGGAGAGAATCATGGAAATATGGCGAACGCGCGTTTCGCTACTGTAATCATGATATAGGACATGCGATGGCCTGTCTCAGTTTCTCCGCAAATCTTTTAGGATGGAAAACAACCTATCTCAACTCTTTATCAACTAAAGATATGGAAATAATTCTGGGATTTCAAAAAACCAAGTGGAAGGAGTTTGAAAGTGAGGAACCTGAACTTCTATTCTTTATGCATGAAAGCACTGAAAATCTTGACAGGAGAGACATCCCTCCTGACATTATCAAATCCTTTGAGTCTCTTCATTTCAAAGGTGAACCAAACCAGTTAAGCAAGGGCCATGAGGACTGGTCTGTTGTTGATGAAGTCTCTTCTGAGACTAACAAACCCACGACAGAAGGAAAAATATATCATTACAAAGGTCATGAGTATTTCGAGAAAGAGACACATTCAATGTCTGGTGAAAAAATTATCCGCCAGAGAAGAAGCGCCCAATCCTATGATGCAAAGACCACTATTACAAAAAAAGATTTCTTTGCCATTTTAGACAAGACCATTCCAAGGAGCCACTGCGCTCCCTTTGATCTGGAACCGGGTGATATTTCTGTCCACCTCTTCATTTTTGTACACAGGGTTGTTGGTCTGGATTCCGGACTATATTTTCTGATTCGTAACGAAGAAGATCTTTCAGACATTAAGCAAAATTGCCATCCCTATTTCTCTTGGAAAGGGATCCACGACGCACCCTATATGCCGAACCTTTATCTTTTGAAAAAAGGAGATTTCAGGCGAGAAGCAACATTCGCAAGCTGTCAACAGGATATCGCTGGTGATGGAGCGTTTTCCGTAGGAATGATTGCAAAGTTTAAGGAAAACGTAAAAAAGAATCCTTTTTTATATCGCCGACTGTTCTGGGAAACGGGGATGATTGGACAGATCCTTTATTTAGAAGCGGAGGTTCATTCAGTCAGAGGTACAGGAATCGGCTGTTTTTTTGATGATGTAGTTCACAAGCTCTTAGGGTTAGACAATAACTCCTATCAAAGCCTCTACCATTTCACCATCGGAGGAGCACTGGAAGATAAACGTATCACCACACTACCACCCTACTACCATTTAAAGAAACAGTAACAATACATAAAATTATTTATATCATCAATCCGGTTTTTGACTAATTTTTTTCACATAATAATTGTTTCACTAATTATCATTACCGTATAAAAAATATTGTAGAGAAGAAGAAACATTTTGATAGTTTTAAAATGCCGGCCTAGAACCTTCTTACGTCCACCCGCTTGCAATCAAGGCTATGAATGAATCCGGCATTGATATTACAAATCAATATTCGAAAACAGTAAATGAGTTCCTGGGACAGAATTTTTCATACGTAATTACTGTCTGTGATGGTGCGAAAGAACGTTGTCCTGTTTTTCCAGGGAAATATAATGCCATTCACTGGAGCATTGAAGATCCTGCTTCCGCCGAAGGTACTGAAAATGAAAGGATAAATGTTTTTAGAAGAGTCCGCCAGAATATACTAGAAAGGGTAAACCATTTCGTTTCAAACTTGGATGAATAGTAAGCTACTACTAACATGAATAAAAAAGTGAAAGTATGTACTAGTCTGGTACCGTTCGAGATAGAAACAAGTAGTTGCTCTTCTCGTTTTATCGTTTAAAAGCAGGGTAACCGTTAAATTAGGAAATAAAACAGTTTTTCCACAGATATCAATAACCTAGTTTTTCAAGCTCCGGATAAAACATTCCTTCTTCAAATGCTATCCTGTCTGCAAGCGCACTTTTTATGCCATTGAAATCGTTTGCAAAGTCATCGCTGCCGACTGCATCAGACGATGAGTACTTATCAAAAAACGGTAATAATGCTGTTTGGGCTATGCTGCCGAGTTCACCCATAAACCTTTGTGCTGACGATTTAAAAGGCCCTTCAACACCCGCCTTGTCCATTGCTTCCTGTATAACATTGTTTTCTTCCCTAACATGGGCCAACAAAGCTTCTTTTAAGCTATTTAGAGCATCAACCCTTTGTTGCCCTCCTGCTGAATCAATTTGGGCTAATAAACTTACTGCCACCTGGTGTGTTGCTTTAAAACTGTCGACTGTTGCTCCCATGTGGCACCACTCCTTTCTTCATGTTACAAAAATTTAACCCACTTAAATTTGTGTTATTGTAAAAATGATTGAAAAAATAGAGAATACCTGCACAAACCGGAAATTTATCTTTTTGACAATGCTTTAGTGCGACTATACAATCCACATACATAAGGGCAAATTAATCTAACAATATTTAGAGGCAATGACAACAAAAAATATTTTCAAGAGATACTTGGTATCATTCAATAGTAAAACACTTCAACACATTTTCACAGACACTCTTATAATTGGTAGCGGTGTTGCAGGCTTAAGCTCTGCCATTCATGCCGCTAAGGGAGGATCAGTCTTAATAGTAACCAAGTCCAAGATAAATGAAAATTGTACCGAGCATGCACAAGGAGGAATTGCCGCAAAATTAAACCCGGATGACAGTTTTAATCAGCACATAATCGATACTCTTAATACAGGGCATGGTATTTGTGATGAAGACGTTGTTAGTGGAGTAGTTAGAGAAGGCCCAAAACGCGTAAAAGAATTAATAGGCTGGGGTGCCAAATTTGATAAAGAGAATGGAAAGCTGGTCTTCACAAAAGAGGGAGCTCACAGCCACCCGAGAATATTACGGGCCAGAGGAGATTCCACCGGTAAAGAGATTGAAGAAACATTAATCAATATGGTTAAAAAAAACCCTAGAATCAGGGTTTTTGAACATACGTTTGCTCTTGATTTATTGGCAAGCAAAAACACATGTAATGGAATTATTGCATGGCGCAGTCGTGACGGAAACACATTGATATGGGCAAAACACACTATTTTAGCTTCAGGTGGTTGTGGCCAGGTTTATAGAGAAACAACAAATCCTGAAATATCAACTGGAGACGGGATTGCAATGGCTTATCGAGCCGGGATAGAACTTCAGGATCTTGAATTCGTACAATTTCACCCAACTACATTATACGTCGCTGGTGCAGAAAGAGTTTTAATTTCTGAAACAGTTCGCGGTGAAGGAGGGGTATTGAGGAATAAATTCGGTGAGAGGTTCATGCTGAATTATCATCCCAACGCAGAACTGGCACCAAGAGATATTGTCAGCAGGAGCATTGTACAGGAAATACGCAAGACTGATTATACACATGTATATCTGGATGTAAGACACATTGCGAAAGAAAAACTCAGCATCAGATTTCCAAAGATAAAGAAATTATGCGCATCTTTTGGCATTGACATCACTAAAGAATTAATCCCTGTACACCCAAGCGCTCATTACATGATAGGCGGTATTAAAGTAGACCAAAACGGAAGGACAAGCATGGAAAATCTTCTTGCCTGTGGAGAAGTGTCCTCTACAGGATTACATGGAGCAAACCGTTTGGGCAGTAACTCATTATTAGAAGGGCTGGTTTTTGGCTACAGGACTGGCCACATAGCAGGTAAGGAAGCGGCAAAAAACAAAGATAAATTGTTGTCACCACGTTTCTTTAAAGGACCTCCTAAGAACCATTTATATAATGAACTGGATTTAGAAGACATAAAAAATTCACTAAAAAGTATTATGTGGAGAAATGTTGGTATTGAAAGAGATGGCAAATACCTTAAAGATACAATTAATAGCATTAAAGACTGGTCAAAGTATATAATAAGTAATGAATTTTCTTCACCACTTGGCTGGGAAGTACAAAATATGCTCACAGCATCGTTCTTAATTGCAAGCTCTGCTTTCAGGAGAAGTGAATCGAGAGGTGTACACTATCGGCTAGACCACCTTAATACAAATGACAAACAGTGGAAAAAACACATCATAGTTAATAATAACAAAAAGGACTTTGAATAATAATTTCTCAATGCCGTAGTTTCAGCCAATAAGCACTAGCGAACCTTACCCAAAATAATACTGACATTGTGGCCGCCAAAACCAAAAGAATTTGACATCACATTCTCTACATTTTTCTCCCTTGCTTCATTAGGTACAAAGTCTATTCCATCGCAATCCGGATCAGGATTGTCATAATTTATCGTAGGAGGGATCACGTTCCTATCTAATATCAATGAACAGATTAGTGCTTCAACTCCACCAGAAGCCCCCAATTGATGTCCCAACATGGATTTTGTAGAGCTAACTGATATGTTCTTCACATGATCACCAAAAACCTTCTTAACAGCATTAATCTCAATCATATCTCCCAAGTGAGTAGATGTTGCATGTGCGTTAACGTAAGATATTTGCTCAGCATTCAATTTAGCATCTTTTAGCGCATTTCTCATTGCGATACATGCGCCAGCTCCTTCAGGATGCGGAGCGGTAATATGATGTGCGTCATCACTCATCGCAAAGCCAAGCATCTCGGCATAAATAGTTGCACCTCTTTTCTTTGCAATTTCCATCTCTTCCAGGATTATCATACCAGAGCCTTCCGCAATAACAAATCCGTTCCTATCTCTGTCAAAGGGCCTGCTAGCTTTCTGGGGTTCCTCGTTTCTTGTAGATAGCGCCTTCATATTATTAAATGCACCTACACAGAGTGGTGTAATAGTCGCTTCTGTTCCGCCTGCAAACATAACATCAGCCTCTCCTCTCTGAACAACTCGAAAAGCCTCAACAATAGCATGCGAACCAGATGCACAGGCAGTGATGACGGAAAAATTTGCGGCTTGAAGACCAAATTTAATAGCTATATAACCCGGCGCAGCATTAGCCATTAATTTAGTAATCATAAACGGAGAAACTCTCGATGGGCCCCTGTCTAGCAAAACCTTATGCTGCGCTTCAATCTCAATAATACCTCCAATACCGGTACCGATAATTGCGCCTGCCTTCTCCCTGTCCATTTTATCAAGATCAATTCCGGAATCCTCATGGGCAAGGGTAGCTGATGCTACCGCAAATTGAGAAAATCGGTCTAGCCTTCTAGCTTCCTTTTTATCAAACCATTCAGAGGGATCAAAATCTGCCGCTTCCCCTGCAATAAGCACATCATGATCAGAAGTGTCAAAAGCCGTTATGTTAGCAATTCCACTTTTCCCATTACATAACGATTCCCACAATATATCTTTCTTGTAACCTAGAGGGGTTATTGCGCCAAGACCTGTAATCGCAACTCTACGTCTCATCGTTTTTACTTGTGCTCCTTAATATAATTTATTGCATCCCCAACAGTTTGCATCTTTTCAGCGTTCTCATCAGGAATACTTATATCAAATGCATCTTCCAACTCCATTACCAACTCCACAGTATCAAGTGAATCCGCACCCAAATCATTTATGAAAGATGTATCCGGTGTAACCTGATCCTTATTAGCACCCATCTGCTTAACAATTATTTCTTTCACCTTTTCTTCAACTGATTCTTCTGTAGACAAAACTCTTCCTCCTTAGGATAAAATTCCCAGATTTCTCAATATATTACTTTCATAAACACTTCTCATATTTCAGTATAATCTATTTCTGACAAGCAACCATACAAATAACCTCCGCTACTCTATTCTATAAAACACTTGTGTTCTGCATCTCACCACTCAATGACAGACGAACCCCATGTTAAACCACCTCCGAAAGCAACTAAAATAACCGTATCTCCGGAATTTAACAGTTGCCCCTTCTCTATCTCATCAATTGCAATAGGAATAGAAGCGGAAGAGGTATTGCCATATCTGTCGATATTAACGTATGCTTTTTCCATTGGAAGTCCCAGCCTTTCCATCGCGGCTTCAATTATTCTAATATTACTTTGATGAGGAATAACCATATCAAACTCTTCCACCTGCATATTATTATCAGCAGCAGCTTTGGTGACTACATCTACCAAATTAATAATGGCTTGCCTGAATACCTCTTTACCTCTTAGCTTAATATAATGTAAGCCAGATTCAACAGTCTCATGTGATGCCGGTAATTTAGAACCTCCTGCCGGTAGCCTCAATATCTCTGCCTGACTACCATCCGAACCCAAATGGGTAGAAACTATTTCACGCCCACCATTACCTTGTTGAACGACTACCGCGCCGGCTCCGTCACCAAAGAGAATACACGTTGACCTGTCTGTATAGTCAGTGATCTTTGACATACATTCTGCTCCCACGACCAATACAGTTTTCATGGCCCCGGATGCAACAAAACTTTTAGCCACAGACAACGCGTAAACAAATCCAGCGCACGCTGCCAATAAGTCGAAAGATCCTGCATTCCGCGCACCTATCTTTTCCTGTATATAACAAGAAGTAGAAGGGAATAAACAATCTGGCGTGATAGTGGAAGTTATTATTAAATCTACTTCAGTGGGTAAGACATTTGCGTCATCCAGCGCACGCAAAGACGCTTCAACCGCCAGATCAGAAGCAGCAACTCCATTTTCTACAATACGTCTTTCCTTTATTCCCGTGCGCTTGGTGATCCATTCATCTGTTGTATCCAGCGTCTTTGACAGATCATCGTTGGTGAGTACTTTTTCGGGTAAAAAAGACCCTACCCCTGTAATTGATGCCTTATATCCTTTTTCCATTAATTATTCTAATAAACTTAGGAAATTTGGCTTATTATGTAGCTGTCACGAGTGCAGAATTCGCCTTCTCGAGTTCAGAGTTAATATGCTTATTTACTTCATACTTACCAAACTGTATAGCTTCTTTTATTGCGTTTTGAATGGTCTTGGAATCTGACCTGCCATGAGAGATAATACTGATACCGTCAATTCCAAGCAGTGGTACTCCACCATATTCTGTATAATCCATCTTACTGTACAGATGCTTTCTAACAGGCTTGCAAAGCCAGGATCCCAGCCTTGTCAAGACACTCTTATTCGCCTCCGAGGCAAAAGCAGATAACATGCTAATCGAAAGCCCTTCAGCAAATTTCAGCAAAACATTACCAACAAAACCTTCACAAACAACTATATCAAATTTACCATCAAAGACGTCACGTCCTTCTGCATTTCCAACAAAATTCAGTGTCGTATTTGAAAGAAGAGCAAAAGTTTCTTTTACCAACTCGTTACCCTTTGCATCTTCCTCACCAATATTTAAAAGCCCTACTCTCGGGTTTTCAATATTTAATACGTATTTACAAAAGACCGATGCCATGACCCCATATTGCATTAGATGAGCAGGCTTGCACTGTATATTTGCCCCGGCATCGATTACCATGCATGCACCATGAAAAGTAGGTATAGATACAGCGATCCCCGGACGTTTTACGTGTTCCAGTGTACGAAGGAATAGGGATGATGCGGCTACCGTTGCGCCTGTGTTTCCCGCACTTACCACAGCATCTGCTGCTTTCTCTGCAACCAATTTGACGCCTCTGGTAATTGATGAATCAACTTTTTTCCGCACGGCCACAGTCGCAGACTCATTCATGTCCACTACCTGTGATGCATGCACAACTGATATATTACCAAGCGTCGCACCACACGCAGTCAATTCACTTTGAATTCTACCCTGATCACCTACTAATATTATCTCGTGATCTGTATAGGATCGTGCTGCCGCCACTGCTCCTTTTACGATCTCAGCCGGAGCTGCATCTCCACCCATTGCATCAACAGCAATTCGCATAACTATGCTCTCTCTACCGCAATTACTTGTCGGCCACGATAATAGCCACAATTATGACACACAGTGTGTGGTCTTTTTATTTGTTTACAATTAGGACAAACAAACTTCTTTGACCTACTACCTGATGTACCCTTGGCAAATTCTGAGCGTGGAACATTAGGCGGTGTCAGAGCGTCATGTGCTCGCCTCTTACCCGACCTTGAACTAGATTGTCTTCTTTTAGGAACTGCCATTATGTAACTCTCGATTTAAAATCTAAAATAAATAAGGGAAGAATAAGAAAGAAATGGAAAAGTATAAGGCATCATCTTTACTGCCAAGCCTCCCGCCACTTTCTTGTTCTCCCCTTATTCCGCCTATCCCCTTTAAGCATATAAGCTTATAAGAGCGGCAGATAGGATTAATAATTCAATATTCTATATTTGCACCTTGTCTTTGTCAAGTAAAAACATCATTGGTAAATTTCATGGAAGATCACATATCGCCTTCTATCTTCTTTTGTAGTATTTTGAATCCTAAGTCAATGGCTTCATAAATCTTATCCGGAAGCTGACCACCGGCTTGTGCCATATCTGCGCGCCCACCACCTCCTCCCCCAACAATTTTTGCGATATCCCCGACAATTTTGCCAGCATGAAGCCCTTTCTTCACCAAATCATTACTCAGTGAGGCTATTAATGTCGCCCTTCCATTATCTACGGTCCCTAATATTATAGCAACAGAACCCAGGCTCTTTTTTAACGAGTCCACAGTTCTCCTCAAATCGTCAATCTCTACTCCTTTTACTACTTCAGTTACAATTTTTACCCCTGATACTTCTTTCGCTTTGGAAATAAAGTCAGAAGAATATTTCTGTACGTCATCTTTTTTTGCCTTCTGTACATCCTTCCTTAAATCCTTTATTTGCTGCATCAACTCTTCAGCACGTTGAATAACCGTATTTTCCTGTGTATCAAGTACGCCACACAATCTATCCAACATTTGTCCCTTTCGCCTTGTCAATGCGATGGCTTCATTTCCCGTAACAGCCTCTATCCTGCGAATTCCTGCTGCTATCGATGATTCACTTATGATCTTAAACAATCCTATTTCGCCGGTATTATCAACATGAGTACCCCCACAAAGCTCCTGACTGTAATCTCCAATATTTACAACTCTGACGTTTGCACCATATTTTTCTCCAAACAAGGCAGTGGCACCTGCTTTCCTGGCCTGATCTAATGCCATTTGATCGGTAATGACAGAAGCATTTTCCATAACCCTCCCATTCATCAGCTCTTCTATCCTTGCGATTTCGCCTTCTTTAACGCCATCAAAATGATGAAAGTCAAAACGTAGCCTTTCCGGAGTTACAGAAGATCCGGACTGTTCGGCATGCTGTCCTACCACTTGTCGTAAAACAGAATGAAGCAAGTGCGTTGCTGAATGATTGCGTTTTATGGCGGACCTTCGTTCCGTATCAATAACCGAAGTAACGTTTTCATTGGTATTAATCTCACCCTCTACCACCTTACCAATATGCACAATAATGTCATTAGATTTTTTTGTGTTGTAAATTTCAACCTTTGTACCCTCTTTTTGGATTTTACCAGTATCACCGATCTGCCCTCCAGCCTCCGCATAAAAAGGGGTCTGGTCCAGCACCACATGGACCTCCTGACCGACCTTTGCGGAATCAACCAATTGTTCATTTACAATCAGACCAATGACCTTACTTTCAGTCTCACTATTTTCGTAACCCAGAAAACTCGTCTCTTTTGCTGTTTCTTTAATTATACCTATCGGGCCCTCATCAAATATATTACCAGTCATTTGCGTAGAGGACCTTGCCTGCTCACGCTGTTTTTCCATTTCTCTCTCAAAACCCTCTTTATCAACGGTCAGGTTGTTCTCTATTACGGTCGACTCTGTAATTTCAAATGGAAAACCAAAGGTGTCATACAATTGAAAAGCATCATGGCCGGACAGTCTCTTTTGTCCGCTCTTACGAAGGCCATCTATAAGTTCGTCCAGCCTCTTGCTACCCATAAATAAGGTTTCATGAAACCTCTCCTCTTCGTTCTTTATAATCCTCGCAATGTTTTCCCTACGTTGCTTTATTTCAGGATACTGCTCATACATTACGTCAGCAATAACGGGAACAAGTTTATAGAGGAAACAATCTTCCTTTCCTAGTTTTAACCCATCACGAACAGCCCTTCTCAAAAGCCTTCTTTCAACATAACCCCTTCCTTCATTGCTGGGCAATACACCATCTGAAATACAGAATATAATTGCCCTTATGTGATCTGCTATTCGATTCATCATTTTGCCGTTTTCTGTCTGACTATCGTATTTGACCTCAACAATCTCAGAAATGCTTTGAATTATTGGCTTAAATATATCTATCTCAAAATTTGTACTGACACCCTGGACAACACTGGCCATTCTCTCCAGGCCCATCCCCGTATCTACATTTTTATTTGGTAAAGGATTAAGCACCCCTCCGTCTCTTCTGTCAAACTGTGTAAAAACAAGATTCCACACCTCAACAAAGCGCTCACAATCACAATCAGGAGCGCACTCTTTTCTTCTGCAACCAACGTCTTCTCCTCGATCGTAAAAGATTTCTGAGCACGGGCCGCAAGGTCCATTTGGACCCTCTGAAGGAGCACTTGCCGGCCAGTAATTTTCCTTTTCTCCAAACTTGTATATCTTATCTTTGGGGACACCAATTTTATTTTGCCAGATCTCATATGACTCTTCGTCATCAAGATAAACGCTAACAGACAATCTTTCTTTCGGCAGCTTCATCTCATTAAGCATAAACTCCCATGCCATCTCGATTGCCTCTAGTTTGAAATAATCGCCAAAGGAAAAATTACCTAGCATCTCAAAAAAGGTATGATGCATAGGGGTTTTACCCACATTCTCAATATCACCGGTACGGATACATTTTTGACATGTAGTAGCTTTTTTCACACCCAACGTTCCCTTACCCAGAAACATATCCTTGAACTGGTTCATCCCTGCACCGGTAAACAACAGAGTTGGATCATCTTCCGGGACAAGTGAATCACTGGGCAAAAGAGAATGCCCTTTTTTCTCAAAAAAACGTAAATATTTTCTTCTGATCTCGTTCGTTTCCATAAAATTATATCGGAATTTCCTTTTTAAATATTTTGGAGTTAAGGCTTCCCGCCCGTACCTAACGTTACATTCGGACAGGTAGACTATTATTCATAATCGATTAATTAATCGCTTTCAAACGAGAGATTCTTCGTTGCACTCAGAAATGACAAGACGTACTAAATTATGTCATTCTGTGGAAGGATACGACCACTGCCCGTCCGACAGGATGGGAAGAATCTAACTTTGGTATTTTACCTATGAGGATAATCAAATCAAGGTAAATATTATTAAGGAAAAACTGCCATGCCTTCCCTACAGCTACTTCTAAATGCATAGGGTATATTAATTTAGCGTTGACAACATTAAACCACGGGATATAATTTTATCACAATTTTAATGAAAATAAATTTGCGTATTCATTGTATATAGAAAGGACATAAACTTGCGTAGCGATACAATTACGTGTGGGATAGAGAGATCACCGGCAAGGGCATTATTGTATGCAACCGGACTAACCAAGGAAAGCTTGAGTAAGCCGTTTATAGGCATTGCCAGCAGCTTTACAGACTTGATTCCGGGACACACCCACATGAGAAAACTGGAAAGAGATATAGAGAAAGGCATACATGCGGCAGGAGGCGTCAGCTTCATATTCGGTGTGCCCGGTATCTGTGATGGAATTGCCATGGGGCATAAAGGGATGAGTTACTCCCTTTCATCGAGAGAATTAATTGCTGATTTAATAGAAACGGTCACAAATGCACACTGCCTGGACGGGCTGATATTATTAACTAATTGCGACAAAATTACTCCGGGAATGCTTATGGGTGCGGCAAGAATAGACGTCCCTGCTATTGCAGTAACAGGCGGACCCATGATTTCAGGACGTCGTAACATGAAGAAACTTTCTCTCGTTCGCGATACTTTTGAGGCTGTCGGTAGGACTCAAAAAGGAGAAATCAGCGAGGATGAGCTTGAATCCCTGGAAAAAGAAGCATGTCCCGGACCAGGGTCATGTCAAGGATTGTATACGGCAAACACAATGGCCTGCGTAACGGAGGCTCTGGGAATGTCGTTACCCGGATGTGCCGCATCCCTGGCAATCTCAGCCGAG
>JABHIW010000117.1 GCA_018670825.1 Candidatus Scalindua sp.
AGACAGGTCTCAACATGGCGCTCGGCAATGGAGCGAAGGCTAACCAGGGATCTACGAATATGGAAGGCAGTGAGCTCAAGAATGGAATGATCATAAATATGCCCGGTGGAAAGACGAACCTCAATATGGCGCTTGGTAAAGACGCCAAGGCAAACCAGGGGTCCACAAATATGGAGGGTAGTAAGATAGAGAACGGCATGTCCATAAGCATGCCTGTTGGACAGACAGGTCTCAACATGGCGCTCGGCAATGGAGCGAAGGCTAACCAGGGATCTACGAATATGGAAGGTAGTGAACTGAAGAATGGAATGATCATAAATATGCCCGGTGGAAAGACAAGCCTCAATATGGCGCTCGGCAAAGATGCCAAGGCCAATCTTGGTTCGACAAATATGGAGGGTAGTAAGATAGAGAACGGCATGTCCATAAGTATGCCAGTGGGACAGACAGGCCTCAACATGGCGCTCGGCAATGGAGCAAAGGCAAACCTGGGCTCAACGAATATGGAGGGCAGTGAACTCAAGAATGGAATGATCATAAATATGCCCGGTGGACAAACAAGCCTCAATATGGCACTTGGCAAAGATGCCAAGGCCAATCTTGGTTCGACAAATATGGAGGGTGGCAGTGAGATCAAAAACGGTATGACTGTTAACATGCCAGTGGGACAGACAGGTCTTAACATGGCTCTTGGAAAAGGAGCTAAGGCCAACCTTGGTTCGACAAACATGGAGGGTGGCAGTGAGATTAAAAACGGTATGGCGATAAATATGCCGATGAGCCAGACATCTACTAATATAGCATTGGGCAAAGGATCCAAGGCCAACCTGGGATCGACAAATATGGAGGGCGGTAGCGAGATTAAAAACGGTATAGCGATAAACATACCTATGGGGCAGGCGGTTACAAACATAGCGCTTGGGAAAGATGCAAAAGCGAATCTTGGTTCAACGAACATGGAGAGAGGTAGTAAACTCAGTAGAGCTGTTATAAATTTGCCGGCGGGTCAAGCCATAACCAACGTGTCGCTCGGGAGAAATGCCAAAGCGAATCTTGGATCGACAAATATGGAAAACAGTAAAATGAAGGGTAATGTTGTTAATGTTGCTGCCGGTGTGGCCACAACCAATGTTGCACTTGGAAGAAATGCTAAAGCTAATCTTGGCGCTGTAAATATGGAAAACAGTAAGATGAAGGGTAATGTTGTTAACGTTGCTGCCGGTGTGGCCACAACCAATGTTGCACTCGGGAGAAATGCTAAAGCTAATCTGGCCGCTGTAAATATGGAAAACAGTAAGATGAAGGGCAATGTTGTAAATGTTGCTGCCGGTGTAGCCACAACCAATGTGGCGCTTGGAAGTAATTCTAAAGCCAACTTGGCCGCTGTGAATCTGGAGAACAGCAGGATGAATGGCAATGTTGTTAACGTTGCTGCCGGAGCAGCGGTAACCAACGTAGCACTTGGGAGAAATTCTAAAGCTAATCTTGGTGCTGTAAATATGGAAAATAGTAAGATGAAGGGTAATGTTGTTAATACTGCCGTTGGGGCAGCCGTAACCAACGTAGCACTTGGGAGAAATTCTAAAGCTAATCTTGGCGCTTTAAATATGGAGAACAGTCAGATGAAGGGTAATGTTGTTAATACTGCTGCCGGAGCAGCGGTAACCAACGTTGCGCTTGGAAGTAATTCTAAAGCTAACCTGGCCGCAGTGAATCTAGAGAACAGTAGGATGAATGGTAATATTGTTAATACTGCTGCCGGAGCAGCCGTAACGAATGTTGCGATTGGAAGTAATTCTAAAGCAAACCTGGCAGCCGTAAATATGGAGAACAGCAGAATGAGTGGTAATGTATACAATAGAGCAACCGGAGCAGCTATAACGAACGTTGCGGTTGGACGTAATTCTAAATCTAACATGGCATCTGTGAATATGGAGAACAGCAGGGTAAACGGCAATGTCGTCAATGTAGCCCGTGCAAGAGGTGCAGTGACCAACGTGGCAATCGGGAGCAATGCTAAAGCTAATATGGCATCAGTAGACCTTGGTAACAGTACTGTTAATGGAAATGTTTACAATATTGCAAAAGGTACAAGCTTTTCATCAAATGTAGCAGTGGGATCAGGCAGTAAAGCCAACTCAGGTTCGGTAGTTTTACGTAATAGCGGCAGCAGTGGTGGCCGTAACTCCTCAGGGAGTGGTTTTGTGATTAATAATGTAAAAGAACCGACTGGGATTCTTAGCTTTTTTACGGGAGGAAGCAATACCAATATAGCTACAGGAGGAAGAACGTCTAATAAGAATTCAATAGTTATTGAGTAGTAGGTTGTATTTATTACGCTTTTTGGACTACGGGAAAGTGTATTTATAATTTATTTTAGTAGTAATAATGCAGAGGAGGAGTTGTCGTGAAATATATAATACCGGTAATTGTCGTTTTATTATTAAGCGCTTCTGTCAGTTTTGCAGAGTCTAAAATTGATGGCAAGTCCCTGAATAATGCCAATGTGCAGCAGTCGATGAACATGGCGCTAGGCAAGGGAGCAACGTCTAATACGGCATCGACCAAGATGAAGAATTCTGAAGTGGGTAAGGGTGGCATGGTATCAAACAAGGCCGTCATTCAGAAGAGTATGAACATGGCGCTTGGCGAGGGGGCGACTGCCAATACAGGCGCTGTGACGATGGACGGTTCCAAGGTACAGGGCAAGGCCCTGAATAATGCCAATGTGAAGCAGTCGATGAACATGGCGCTAGGCAAGGGAGCAACGGCAAATACGGGTTCGATTACGATGAAGGATTCTGAAGTAGGCAAAGGCGGCATGGTATCAAACAAGGCCGTCATTCAGAAGAGTATGAACATGGCACTTGGCAAGGGAGCGACTGCCAATATGGGTTCCGTAACAATGGATGGTTCCAAGGTACAGGGCAAGGTACTGAACAATGCCAATGTAAAACAGTCGATGAACATGGCACTTGGCAAGGGAGCAACAGCAAATACGGGTTCGGTTACGATGAAGAAATCTGAAGTAGGTAAGGGTGGTGTGGTGTCAAACAAGGCCGTCATTCAGAAGAGTATGAATATGGCGCTTGGCAAGGGAGCGACTGCCAATATGGGTTCTGTGACAATGGACGGGTCTAAGGTACAGGGCAAGGTGTTGAACAATGCCAATGTAAAACAGTCGATGAACATGGCACTTGGCAAGGGAGCAACGGCCAATACGGGGTCGATTACGATGAAGGATTCAGAAGTAGGTAAGGGTGGTATGGTATTAAACAAGGCCGTCATTCAGAAGAGTATGAACATGGCGCTTGGCAAGGGGGCGACTTCCAATATGGGTTCCGTAACAATGGATGGTTCCAAGGTACAGGGCAAGGTCCTGAACAGTGCCAATGTAAAACAGTCGATGAACATGACCCTTGGCAAGGGAGCAACAGCCAATACGGGGTCGGTTACGATAAAGAATTCTGAAGTAGGTAAGGGTGGCATAGTATCAAACAAGGCCGTCATTCAGAAGAGCATGAACATGGCCCTTGGCCAGGGGGCGACTGCTAATATGGGTTCTGTAACAATGGACGGTTCCAAGGTGCAGGGCAAGGTGCTGAACAATGCCAATGTGAAGCAGTCAATGAGCATGGCACTTGGTAAGGGAGCAACGGCCAATACGGGGTCGGTTACGATGAAGAATTCAGAAGTGAGCACGGGCGGTATGGTATTAAACAAGGCCGTCATTCAGAAGAGTATGAACATGGCGCTTGGCCAGGGGGCGACTGCCAACGTGGGTTCCGTGACAATGGACGGTTCCAAGGTGCAGGGCAAGGTGATAAACAATGCCAATGTGAAACAGTCGATGAACATGGCGCTTGGCAAAGGAGCAACTGCAAATGTAGGAGCCATAACCTTGAAGGATGCTGATGTAAGCAAAGGCGCGTTAATTCTCAATAAGGCTGTTATAGATAAGAGTATGAATATGTCTTTAGGTGAAAATAGTGAAGCCAATATGGGTTCTGTTACACTGGAATAGACAAGGCTCAAAATATTTTACATTTCTTCAATGTTAAATTATCTGTTAACTTGCAGGATAGTTACTTTCTGTTGTACGTGAATAGATAAGAAGGAGGTGTGTTTTACATGAACGGCAAATGGCCAGTAGCAATGATTTGCGTAATTACCCTATCCTTTCTGAGTGCGGGTATCTGCCTTGGGAGTGATCTGGATGATGGTATTTCAAAATACACTGATGAATCGATAGTAAAAGATGACGATCTTGGTAAAGCCGATAAGAATTTAAAATTTATTGTCCTGGATGCTATTATGAAGGCTAGAGAGCAGGGAACGAGTGAAGGTCAAGACCAGAATTCCAATAGCATTGTAATCGGAGCAGGAGCTAATCTGGCCGGCACTACGATAATTAATGTAGTTGAAGACCCTTCTGCCGGTTCGTCTAATGATGAAAAGAAGAAAAGACCATAAATAACAATCTCAGAGGTGATAAATGAAACAATTTGTTATAAAAACGTGTCTGTTAAAGAACATTAAGGCGGTGTTGGCAGTACTGTTAATTTTATGTCTTGCTATTTCATGCAATACACTAGACCCCAAAAAGGTAGATGTGGAGCTTCCGGAGACAGAACCGACCCAAAAAATCACACAATATTATAATGCTCTGGACGATTTAGGTCTGATGACAGAGATCTATGATATCAATGAGTTGAAAATACAGAGTATGAATATTGATGATAAAACCGGTGCAAATGTGACTACCGGCAGAGAAATTCCTAAGGAAATTACTGAAATAGTAAAGAGCACACTGAATTCAATTGGCGGACGTGTCACTTACATTCCTTATGATCCTACTTTTATCAGAGAGCAGGCAACAACCGGTTATGGAGCCGGGATTAAGGAATTTACTATTCCGGAAGTAATTCTCAGCGGTGGTATTACCGAATTTGACCGGGGACTAGAAACAAGGGGATCGAATACTGATTTTTCCGGTAAAAAGAATTTTTCTGCTATTACTCCGGTTCCTGAAATGATGGGGAAAAATACCGGGTCCCAATACGGAAATAGTGCTAAATCCGGTCTGGCCAGGATTACGCTTGATTTCAACCTGCTGAATTTTTCAAAAATGATTGGTATACCAAAGATGAATACCACCAACAGTATGGAAGTAGGCAAATCCTTAAAAGGTAAGGAATTAGCCATTAGCGTTTTCGGGTTATCCTTTGGAAGAAAGGGGACTATTAAAAAGGTCCAGGGGAGGCATGAAGCAGTCAGATTATTAGTCGAATACAGCATGATTCAGATTGTGGGCAAGCATAAAGCATTGCCTTACTGGAGATTACTGGGAGATGACGCCATCGAAGATAAGATCGTTATACGTAAAATAGAGAAATTCTATCACAGTCTGGACGGATATGAACAGATACAATCTGCACAGGAATATCTATTTTTGCATGGTTATGACCTGGTTGCTAATGGACAGATGGATAGTACAACGATTTCCGCATTACAGCAGTATGACAGTAATTTCAATATTGAAACAAATGAGATTGATCTTAAAATGTTTAAGGACCTTTACTTGACCATTCCAATAAATGTTGAGACATTAGCAAGACGAGAGATGATTAATAATTATTACGCACAGCTGCAGCAATATGAACAAGAGCAACTTACCGTGCAGCAACAACCTGAACCGCAATATCAACAACAGCAGGAGGCCTTGGTAGAAAGTAGCAATGAAACAGGACAGAGTTACCAGGAGGAGAGTCAGTCTCAGCAAAATGTGCAGGAGGTAACCACTCTGGTAGAAGAGGCGCATGTACCGTCTGCCTCCGGTAAGAAATCTTCAATAGGTAGGGTTCTGACTGATGAGGAGTGGTAGTAAAATACAGCTGTTATAGAGGACTTTTTATGAGAATAATAAATCTGCCTGTTATAATGTGCGTCTTTACCCTGGTTCTTATCGACTCTTTGTCATGGGCGGGTAATGAGGAAATCATTGAGGAGCAGATTCAGAAATTAGATGCTTTGAATAAAGAGGCTGTAGAGCAGGTACCAGGTATTCCTGAAAATGGAAAAATCAACTTAAAAGCACATGTCATACAGATGGAGGGAGCAGTTGATATTACCATTCTTCAAAAGAAAATAGAGGCAATTGAAACCAAGAACGCTACAATTAGCTTAGGTCGCTACCAGCAGAAAACAGCTGAAAACGAAGAAGGAAACATTGATCCTGGCGATAATCTTAAAGAAGATAAAGGTATAAATGAAAAAAATGTCAGCATTGACAACAGTCAACAGAAAACCAGTCCACCAGATAGGAGGCAGAAGGCAGAAAATGAAAATAAGAACGAAAATGATTAAAAGTCTTATTGTATTAACATTTATAATTAGCTTATCTCCGTCTTTGTTTGCCGGGAACAAGAAGATAATGACCGTGCAGGCTGCGAAGGTGATAGCAGAGAGGGCGCTTGTTGAAAGTGTTTACGGTTTGAAATTGCGTGCTACTGAAAGTGTAATAGATATGGTTGCTGCAAGTTTTCAGGCAAATACTGAATCAAAGACTTCTGCTATGATCAACGGCATAAAGTTTGAAGACGTTAATTATGATGAAAAGACTGATATAGCCCAGGTAACCGCAACGGTAAGTCTTGAAAGCATTGAGAATATAGATGGTAACGTTTTGGATCTTAGAAACAAGGTCTTCAGACGTGTCGGTTTTGCAACATCTACACCGTCAATGGCAGGGCAACTGAAGGCCCTGAGGGCTGCTGAATTGGATGCTTACATGCGATTGATTAAACGGGTAGTTGGTTTTAAGCTTGAAAGCGAGACGACAGTTAATAATTTCATCTTGACCTCTGACGTGGTTAAGACAAAGGTAATGGCGACACTCAGCTTAGCAGAATTAGTTAAATATGATTGGGACGAATTGGGAGATGCGTCTGTAGTAATGTCAATAAATGTTAAAGATGCTTCTGATATACTGGGTGTAAATATAGTTGAGACTGATGAGTTTATAGTAGTTGAAGGACAAGGCGCGCTACAAGATGATTTCAAGCTGGCGGCAGAACAATAAAAATGATATTTAGAGAGGGTTTCTGTTACTCTATCTAATTAGATAAAATACAATAATTCTGTTATATCAGGAGTTGAATTCTGCATGTAAATCGCTGTCTTTTCAAAATACCTACCTGACATCTGTGCTAGTTAATATGTGTCATAACGCAGAGAAGAGGTGCTTCCTGTAATTGATAATACAAATGGATTTTTCTAAATGAGGATTCTGGAATTGTAATCAAAAGCGAGCAGATATGAATTATTTAAGATCATTTCTATTTTGTTTTTTAGTAATATGTCTTTCTGTTTTGTCAATATTTTCCCATTTCTGCATTGCCGGTAGTATTTCAATTGAAGGTGAATCCGGACGTATAGAAATAAATGGAATAGACGTAGATAGGATTGAGAGCATCAATGTCAACACTAACACAAATTCCGGTTGTGTTGAGGGCAGTGGAGTAAAGAGTATCCATAAAAGAGAAGTCGCTCCTTTTAATAAAATAGATATTTCAGGGGTTTTTGATGCTAATATTGAATGTCAAAAGGAACAGTGTGTAGAGGTTACAAGTGATGACAATATATTACCTTACATTGTTACTAAAGTAAAGGGCTCCACTCTGTTTGCTACCGTCATTAAATCTATCTGTCCAAAGTCCGGGTTAGAGCTGAATGTTTCAGTCGATAACATTGAAAAGATTTCAGTAGATGGAGCAAGTGATGTTATTATTTCAGGGGTAGATAACAAAGGACTTGTCATGGATTTAGATGGCTCAGGTGATATTAGCGCATCTGGTAAAACAGGAGAATTTATTGCTAACACCTCAGGCTCCATAGATCTGAATGCAAAAGAGCTCAGATCTGAAAAGGTCCGGATCTCTGTAAGCGGTGCGTCTGATTCTACTGTTTACGCATCTAAAAGGCTTGAGGTAGACATAAACGGTGTTGGTGATATCTATTATTATGGTGACCCGGAAGAGATCTTAGAGAATATTTCAGGTGTAGGTGAGATAATAAAGCAATAGGACTAAAGTATAGATTATCAAAAGTAATATGAAAAAATATAAAAACTGGTATTTTGTTTCCGTATTGTTCATTGTAATTGCCTGCAGTGTTTCCTTTGGAGAAGAGAAGGAGGTGATTTCAGAAGGTGTTGGTGATATGGAATCAGTTTCCAGGGCAAGCGCGAGAGATGCTGCTATTGACGACGCTCTCAGAAGGGCTGTTGAACAGGTAGTTGGCACGCTTATTACATCAGAGAGTATGGTGTCAAATTATACATTACTTTATGACCGTGTATATTCTCAATCATCAGGATATGTCAAGTCATACAAAGTTCTCAACGAAGAGGGAAAAGATGGGATATATGTCGTCAGGATTAATGCGAAAGTAGGAACGGATGGTATCTCCAACGATCTCCAGACAATCGGCCTCTTAATAAGCAGAAAGCATAATCCCAGAATAATGGTAATAATTGGTGAAAGTATTGCCGGCAGTAAAATCGAGATTGATGAAGGACAATCGGTGTCTGAAACTACCTTCATAGAACAGTTTCTCAGTAAGGGTTTTAAGGTTGTAGATGCGGAGATGGCTAAAAAGAGTACTGAACGGAACAAGCTGTTTTATGCCCTTGAGAATGATGCGGTACTGGCGGCAAAAATAGGGCTTCAATATGATGCGGAAGTCATAATTATGGGAAAGGCTATCGCGACACCAAAGCCTTCCCGCCAGGCATCAAAATATATGGAGGGTACAAACCTCAAAACTGTTCATGCCAATATTTATGCAAGGGCAATTCGTGCCGATAATGCCGAAATTATTGCATCAGGCAGCATGTCCGGTACAAAGCTCCATATTGATGAGACTACAGGTTCTTACAAAGCATTTCAAAATGTGGGTAAAAAACTGGCAAATACCATTATAGAAAAGATTCTCAAAAAATGGGGAGATGATACTAACCTTAATACGGTTGAACTTACATTGTCAGGGTTATCATCGTTCTCAGATCTCATAAAAATCAAGAATGATATTAAGCAGAAGCTGAGGGGTGTAAAAGAAATTCATCAAAGGGCTTTTACCGATGGTGTTGCAGTTTTAGAAATTAAGTCGAGTGGTGATACCCAGATAATTGCAGAAGGACTGGTAGGACAGAAGATGAATAACCAGGATATTGAGGTAAAAGATATTACTCAAAACAAGATCCAGGCTGTAGTTAAGAAACCCATTCAAAAGCAGAAGAGCTGGTGGAACAAAAAATAAAAAACCATTACGGGCTCTCAGAGGTAAATACCGTGTTCACCGAGTTAATTCTGTTTACCACGGAGTAGACGAAACCAGGTCAACATACCACACATTAGCCTTTCTTTGGAGATAAACCCTGGCTGTTTTATCAGTTTTCGTGGAGTGTTAAGTCCATGCAAAACATTAAATCAGGTGATAAACCTGGGGCAGGAAAATACTTGCTTAATATACCTGTAAATCTATAATTTATGTTTTTATAACCGTTTTCGTACTATACTTTCGATCGATTACTACCTATGCAAACTATAAAAAAGTACATACAGTTACCTCTCTTAATTATTTCATTTGTAATAATCTCAATGTCTACTGCCCATTCAGCAGTAGAAGAAAAAGACCGTCTCCTTGTGATACCCTTAAAGGACAAGGGTGGAGTGTCACAGGACGAAGCATCGCTCTTGACAAACATTCTTTCAACCGAGATATACAGGTCCGGTAAATTTACCATACTCAACAGGGATGATATGAAAGCGGTGCTTGATGAGAAGGAGTTCGAGTTGGCGATGGGGTGTGATGATGATAATAACATTTGTCTGCTTGAGAATGTGGCAAAGCTTGCGGTGAACAAGATAATTGCCGGAGATGTAGGTAAGCTGGGAAGAAAGTATATTGTATCGATACGCATGATTAACGAAGACGGTGAAAACGAAATAATGGAAAGGGAGAGTTGCGTTTGTGAAATAGAGGAACTTGATAAAACGATGGAACAGATTTCCTATAAGCTCCTAAAATACCTGGCAGGAGATGTTGAGCGGAACGGTGCAATCAGGGTGGAAAGCGAACCGTCAGCGGCAAAGATATATATAGATGGGGCATACAGCGGAACGACCCCTGAAACGATACAGTATGTATTGCCAGGCAGTCGTGAGTTGGTACTGAAACTTGAAGGGCATGAGGACTTGAGTAAGAGAGTAGATGTTAAGGCAGGCGAAGAAGAGACAATCCTTGTCAACCTGGAAGAGAACAAGCCGCAGGCATATACAGATTCTGGGGCCGGTGTGGAGTTTGTGCTCGTGAAAGGTGGCTGCTTTGAGATGGGAGATACTTTTGGAGACGGAGGAGATGACGAGAAACCGATACATGAGGTGTGTATGGGAGATTTTTATATCGGGAAATATGAGGTAACACAGGGCCAGTGGGAAGACATAATGGGGAATAATCCATCTGATTTTAAGAAAGGCCTTAATTTCCCTGTAGAGCAGGTAAGCTGGGATGACGTACAGCGATTTATAATAAACCTTAACAGAAAAACAGGCAAGAACTATCGCCTACCCACAGAGGCAGAGTGGGAATATGCTGCAAGAAGTGGGGGCAAGAGAGAAAAATTTGCGGGCACCAACAGTGAGTTTGAACTTAGAAGGTATGCCTGGTATGATAGTAATTCCGGTCGCAGGAGCCATCCTGTTGGTCGGAAAAATCCAAATGAACTTGGACTTTATGATATGACCGGTAATGTATGGGAGCGGGTGCAGGATATATATAACAAGGACGCCTATAGAAAACACCAGAGTAATAACCCTATGTATACGGAGAGCGGTCCTTGCCGTGTTGAACGTGGTGGCAGCTGGAACAGTGTTAAGGAGAGTGTGCGAGCGTCAGGTCGCCGCTACAATGCTCCGAATGGCAGGCACGGCTGCGTGGGCTTCCGCCTTGCCAGGACACCGTGATTTTTTCTGTTTTTTGCAGAGAAAATAAAATCCTTCATGTAAACATACCAAACTTAAATTCTATTCCGAGCCCTGCTTCATTTTCTGTCTTAGTTTCAAGCGATCTTGCAATGTCTTCCCGTCCCGTATTTATGTACATTTAATAGAATGACATGCTGGCGAATGAGACAGTTGAATTGGTTTCGTCCGCGTACTGAGTGTATTTAAGAAGTTTGCTTTCTGAGGCGTCAATAATATTCAGCAGGGTATTAATGGCCGGGTATCCACATATTTTCCTGCTGTTGCGGTCTTTCTGAACGGAATTGTTAAATCCTTCTGCATCCAGATTTTCTACATATTTCAGCATATCAGTGTCATCGGCACGTAATTTATCGAGATATGCAGCATCCTGAAGTTCAGTATCACCAAACCGGGAACCGACATGTGCAAGGTCTACGCTCGCTATTATACAGATTTTTTTCCCGCTCTCCTTAATTGTTTCCTTGAGCGAAGTGACAAATTCCTTAAATTGATAAGCCTGTACGGAGCCGGTTTCATTTTTGTCTGCTTCACCAAATGATGAACAGAGTATCGGGATTATATTGAAATTTTTTTTCTGGTGATAAAGGTATTTCAGGAATACCGCCTGGAATCCGATTGAGTGTTCGTCTTTGTGGACAAACTCGTCTTCAAAATAATCGGTCCTACTTTTTTTTTGTAACGAATTGAGAAAGTCTTTGTCCGTTTCTACACTACCAAACGGTGTTTCAAAAGTCTTATCCGTCAGGGCAAAAAGATTTTTAGTACCCGTGTGCGCAATACCAAGTATTATAAAAAGTTCTGCGTCTGACGATTCTGCAATCTCTTTGTAAGCCCAGGCAAAACATGGCCCTCCACACCCTATGTCAATATGAGGGGCTATTACGCCCTTCAATCTTTTAGTTTGACTGGATTGTGATGGCATACCCGGCCCATCCTTGGACACGAAAAAACTGTCTATTTGATCTTTTAATTTATCTTTGTCCGCCTCATAAGCAGTACCTGCATGCGCGTCCTTACGTATAGTTGAGTTCCTGAAATCATCTTTCAGCTTTTTAATGAATTCTTTGGATCTGCTATTATCTAAAAGTAAATTATTATCCAACTCCCCTATTACCTGCTGGATTATCTCCTGAATATCACCTTTGCCATGTCTCTGTAAATATATTTCCTGTATGTCATTTATGGAGTGATTGCCGTCAAAGTAATAGACAATATTGTCGAAAACTTCACGGGGAACAAATGAGTTTTTTGTATTAAACGGATCCCTGAGGCATACCGCCTGTTTCCCGGATATTTCAAGAGGAAACGCATCTATTAAACGTAATTTTGGATATTCCAGAACTTAGCTCCTTTCACTCGCTAACTTCCCCATAAAAAGTTAAAGTGGCTAAAGTTTAAAGTAAGCTAAAGTTCTGGTAAAAATAAATTTTTTATTTTTTTACTTAAGGCACTTTAGTTCACTTAAGGTACTTCATACTGGGTTGTAGTCTGCCACGCTATGTAAGCACTTTCAGCTCAGCAGACAATCCTTCTGATGTCTTAGTAATTACTACATATCCGCCCTCTCGAAACATACCGGCATTGAAGACTATAGTGTTTTCTATTGTATCGCTTCCTCTTGCCTCATGGATGTGTCCACTCAATGCAATATCCGGCTTATGTTTTAAAATAAAATCGCGGACACTCTGGCTCCCTACATGAGCACCGGCTGATATAATATCAAGCTTCGTATCTTTTGGTGGCATATGCGGTACCATGATTTTAAATTTGGCGTCCTTTACCTTATCAAGGCCATCGAGGAGAAACGTTTTAATCTCATCTTCGTTGAATTCGGTTGGAGTGTTGAACGGTGTCAGGTTTGAACCGCCTACTCCAAATATCCCTATATCGTCTGTTATAAAACCATTTCTATGGAGATTGATACCTCTTTCCGTTAAATAATCGTTAACCTCAGGCTGATCCAGATTTCCTAATTGGGCCAATATATTCTTATTGTACTTCATTATTTCTTCGATTACTTTTTCTGCCTCTTTTCGCCCATGAAAGTTAGTCAAATCACCGGTAACTATTACAAGGTCAGAAGTTACCAGCTCGTTCTTCAAGGGTATCAAATTGCTGAAATCTTCATGAATGTCGCCAAAAGATATTATTTTCATTTGTTATTGTTTTTGTGATTTAACCCTGATTCTCAGGAAAAGTTAAAAGTGCCTAAAGTTTGAAGTGAGCTAAAGTTGTGGTAAAAAACAAGTTTTTTTATTTTTTAACTTTAGGCACTTTAGTTCACTTAAGGCACTTCAAACTTGGTTGCAGCTATGCCGCACAATGTTATTACTACCGCCTATCCGATTTTTTGATCTTTGTTCTTAAGCCGGGGAACACAAAAAATGAAAAAAATTATTATAAGTCACTTAAATTCAACATATTAACAGCCCTGAAAAAAATGTTCAAGATATTCTTTTCAGGGCTGTTTTATGTTGACGCTAAAAAATAGTTTTGCTACTATTAAAATTTTGTACTGAAAATTAAAACATTACACTAAACTCAGGTTGTATAAACCTTTTCATATAGGAAAACAATGCATAAGTGTTGATCTCCTCGGTAGATAAATGGATGAAAAAATATTGTTTGTCAATACTTGTTTTAGCAAGTATATCAATTTATAGTTGTCTGATAGTAACAGAAAATAGAGTTGTTGGTGCCAAAGAAGAGAGGTCACTCAAAAAAACATCACAGGATATTTCACCTGAACTGAGAATTAAGATTGATGAGTGGATGAAGCTTTTATATTCAGAGGACTCCGCAATACGTACGTCTGCAGCCATTTCATTATTGGGACTTAACCTTTCCTCTGTTTATGATTCGTTAATTGATATCCTTAATAATTCCGACAATGATGATGTACGTGTTTCCCTGATTAAAGCATTTGGTTTTGCTGGTGATGACAGCAGGGCATTAGATTGTATGATTAATTTGCTTACCAGTGAAAATGAGGAGATGAGAATTGCTTCTGCTGACGCATTGGGAAACATCAGGACAAAAAAGGCGATAGAAGAGATGGCAGGCATACTCCTGGATAATCACAAACCGATTGAATCCCGCATCCTTATTACGGGTGCTTTGGCAAAGACACGTTCACGTGAGGCAGTGGAACCCCTGATAAATGTATTAGGATCTGACAGTAATGATTTACAAATTGCAGCCCATGACGCATTAATAGAGATTACAAAACAATCTAATGGTAAAGCAAAATATTTCTGGCAAGAGTGGTGGGATAGAAATAAGGTTAAAACAAGGGAACAGTGGTTAGAGGACATTGTTGACAAGCTGGAAGAAGGGTTTAAAAAACTTAAAGTAGAAAATGATTTATTGAAAGAGGAAATAGTCAGACAGACTATAAATACCTTAAAAACGAGTAAAGAAAAGGATGACATCAGGCCATTCATTGATGCTTTAAAAAGTGAATATCAGGCAGTAAGGATTTATGCTGCAGGGGAACTGGCAAATCATAAAGAGCCTGAAGTTGTCAAAATTTTTGTTGATTTGATTTCAGATGATGATACTGAGATGCGTGTTCTGGCGGTAAATGTTCTTGGAAAGATTGGGGGAGTATCTGAACTGAAAGATTTAATATCGGCACTGCAGGACAACGAAACCAAGGTAAGGGAGAGCGCAGCAATGTCTCTGGGGAAACTGGGCAAGAAGGAAGCAGTGTTTGATCTGTTATCCGCTTTAAGCGATCTTGCCAACAGTGTAGTATGCGCGGCTGCAGAAGCCCTTGGTGAGCTAAGGGCAGATCAAGCAGTAGAACCATTAATCAACTTGTTTTCGAATAAAGACCCTAAGGTGAGGGAATCTGCAATAGTTGCCCTTGGTAAGTTTCAGGATAACAGGGCGATTGATCCGCTGATTAATTCGTTAAAAGATAAGGATGAAAGGGTCAGATGGTATGCTGCAGATACTCTGGGGAAAACAGGAACAAAAAAGGCTGTCTTGCCTTTGATTGCCTTGCTTTCTGATGAGAGTGCTCGTGTTCGTGAATCTACAGCAGCGGCCCTGGGATTAATCGGTGATGAAAGTGCTGTTGGACCTTTGATCAAGCTGCTAAAGGATGTAGATAATAGAGTCGCAGAGAAGGCAGCCGATATGCTTCTTTCTATAGAGTGTGAGTCTTTTGTATTACTTGATAGTATCGTTAACGCCTTTTATGCCGAAGAAGACCACAAAAGAGCTAAAGAAATATTAAAGAAACAGATCAAGGATTATGAAGGTTTACCGGAATACGATCATGCATTGTGGCAAAGCAAAAAAAGGCTGGCAAAATTGTATTTCTCAGATAATGATTGTCAAAAGGCAACTTTGCTCTATGAAGAACTTGTCATGCATTTTGATGATAATATGGAAATAAAACATGAACTGATATTTTGTCTGAAAGAAGCAAAGCAATACGACAAATTGTTAAGCTTTTTATCACTATGGATAGAAAGTTCATTGGCAGATAACCACTTGTGGTGGCCTGAGATATATGAGATTATTGAAGGATTATTTAAAGAGGATTCTTTTGGAAAAGTTAGAACACTTATAGATGATTTCGAGAAAAAAAACCCACATTTGGGAGGTCCGGAATTAAAGTCCAGGTTTTATGATCTGAGGAAAAAAAGTATGGCAGCGATGTCTCCTCAGGGTGAAGGATCCTAAAAGTATATTAATTTTATAAAAGTACGCGAAACACAGAATAACAATAACACAATATAATATTTCTTCGTGTTTTTTGTATGAAATATTCCCCTTAAAGACTTAACTCAAAAAGGTTTATAGATGAAAATTCTCATAATTGGGGCAGGTGCTGTAGGATTTAGTATTGCGAAACAGTTATCAGCAGAAGGGCATGACATATCAGTAGTTGATGTGAACCCAAAATTAATCAGGAAAATCGCTGAAAAACTGGATGTTTCAGTGATTACCGGCAATGCTACTTCTCCCTGCGTATTAGAATCTGCCGGTGTACAAGAAACAGATATGGTATTAGCGGTAACCACCAGTGACGAGGTCAATATTGTCACTTGCATCATTGCCAGTAAATATGGTGACGGTGAAAAAATCAAGATCGCCAGAATCAGAAACGGTGAATTTACCGGTAATAAATCAATTTTTAAACATAATGGTTTCTGTGTTGATCACATGATCAATCCGGAACAGATTATTGTTGAATCGATTATTAAGATTTTAGAGACACCGGGGGCAACATTTGCCGTTGATTTTCCCATAGGTGATGTCGTTTTAAGAGGTTTCCATGTTCCTGAGGACGCTCCGCTTGTTGGTTTGACATTTTCAGAACTGGAAGACATTGAGTATACCGATTCATTCTTAATCGTATATATTCAACGTGATGATGAGATGATTACTCCATCGCATAACACTACAATACTACCCGATGATACTATTTTTGTACTTATATCAAAAATAGTATTACCCTATTTCCTGCCAATGGTTAACAGAAGGGCGGATGAGGTAGAAAAGGTGATTATATATAAAGCGAGTAGAACTGGTATGCTGCTTGCGGAACGACTCGAAAACAGTCCGATTGCCGTAACGATAATTGAACCAGAAAAAGAGAAAGCGGTAAATGCCGCTGCTTCTTTAAGGAATGCGGTAGTTTTGCACGGTGATGCCACTGAAATTGATGTACTTAAAGACGCGGCTGTCGAACTTACGGACATATTTATTGCCCTTTCCGAAAATGAACAGACCAATCTGCTTACCGCCTTGCTGGCAAAGAAACATGGCGCAAAGAAGACTATTGTACTTACCAATGAGCCGGAGTTGGTACATATAATTAATCAAGTGGATGTGGATGTAGTTGTAAATCCAAGGTTGGTTACCGCAAGCGCGATACTTCAACATGTGAGGAGAGGCCAGATATTATCGATTGCCAAGCTGGGAGACAGCGAAGCAGAAGCGATTGAATTGATTGCCGAAGAGGGTTCTGAAATCGTAAAGAAACCTCTTAAGAAGATCAGGTTTCCAAAGAAATCTATCCTGGGCGCTATTGTAAGAAATAATACTATGCTCCTTCCCAAAGGTATTGAAGCAATCAATCCGGGTGAAAGCGTTATTGTGTTCACCCTTCCTGATGACATAGAAAGGGTCCAGGCCCTCTTCAGTGTAAAAAAGTAGAAATATATTTTTTGTAAGTTTATCCTGACAAATCCTCTATCAAAACATGAACATACTATTAGTGTTGCGTACTCTGGGGACCCTCATAATACTGCTTTCCGGTATCTTAATTATTCCATTCGGAGTATCGCTCTGTTATGGAACAAAGGAAGAGATTTGGGCATTTGCAATAACAATCATTTCGTCCGGAACCGTTGGTTTCGCGTTAAAATTTGCTTTAAAACCCAAGAACGAAGACATTACGATTAGAGAGGGCCTGGCGATTGTCACATTCTGGTGGATGTCCTGTGCCCTGTTTGGCGCCTTGCCTTATTGGCTTTCAGGGGCATGTGATACCTTTTGTGATTCTTATTTCGAATCAATGAGTGGGTTCACCACTACGGGAGCCTCTATTTTCAACGATATTGAGGCGTTGCCGCATGGAATTCTTTTCTGGAGGAGCATGACACAGTGGTTGGGAGGGATGGGTATCGTTGTTTTCTTTGTCGCGGTCCTTTCGACGATTGGCGTCGGAGGCCACAAGCTGTTCAGCGCTGAAGCTCCAGATCTTACTACAGATAAGGTAAAGCCACGTATAGCCCAGACGGCAAAAATATTGTGGGTTATATACCTTTCTCTTACTGCCATTTTAATTCCGCTTTTATGGCTTGGGGGTATGGAATTCTTTGACGCCGTCTGCCATGCCTTTACAACAGTATCGACTGGGGGTTTCTCTACAAAAAATCTGAGCATCGCTGCATATGACAACCTGTTTATAGAGATTGTCATTATGGTCTTTATGTTTATAGCCGCCTGCAACTTTATACTGTATTACCAATTGGTTACGGGAAGAATTAGAAAAGTATTGGTGAATTCAGAATTACGTTTTTTTGTAGGTTTGATATTTTGTGCTATCTGTTTAGTAACGCTTGCGTTGTTTTTCTATGATTCAACATTCTATAATGGAGGTGCAAAAGACCATAGATTTGACAGCATTGGTGGTTCGCTGAGATATGCTGCGTTTCAGACCGTATCCATAATAACCAGTGCCGGTTATTGTAACACAGATTTTGATCTCTGGCCAAATTTTTGCAGAGTCTTTCTTGTCCTGCTCATGTTCATTGGCGGATGTGCGGGTTCAACTGCCGGTGGCATGAAGGTGGCAAGGATAATGTTGCTTTTCAGGTCCGGTGTAAGGGAGCTTGTTCACGTAATCAGGCCGAGAGCAATAATGCATGTTAAGCTCAGTGGTAAACCGGTCAGTGAGGACATAATTACAAACACACTGGGATTTATTGTTATACATCTGGGCCTACTTGGTGTCTTCTCTCTTATTCTGACCATCTTTGGTACTGAGTTAATTACGTCATTCAGTGCGGTTGCGTCGATGATGAGTAATGTTGGGCCTGCCCTTGCCGATGCGGGTGCTACCAAAAACTATAGCGGATTTGCCAGCCCCTGTAAATGGGTGCTTGCTTTCAGCATGCTGGTGGGCAGGCTGGAAATATACACGGTCATTCTTATCTTTATGCCACTAACATGGAAGAAATAGATTTGTAATAAACTTAAACAGTCATTTAACTAAGGGTTTGAGAAAGTACATTATTTTTTCTCGGGATCTGATAACCAAGGAAGGTGCAAATGGCAGGACTTGGAAAGGTAAAAAGTGTTGCGGTATACGGAATTGAAGCATATGTACTGGAAATAGAGGTGTACGTAACAAAAGGCCAACTACCTTCAACGGTAGTTATTGGGCTGCCGGATGCGGCAGTTAAAGAGTGCAGGGACAGGGTAAAGGCCGCGCTCAAGAACTGCGGATACAAATATCCATACAAAAACATAACCATAAATCTGGCCCCTGCCGATAGAAAGAAGGAGGGCCCTTCCTTTGAATTGTCCATAGCAATGGGATTGCTCATTGCTTCAAACCAGATAGCAACAGAAAAGATAAACAAATACGGTATAGTAGGCGAGCTTGCATTAGATGGACGGGTCAGAAAGGTTAATGGCTGTTTATCAATGGCTATAAAATGTAAAGAAGCAGGATTGAAAGGATTGATCCTTCCTGTAGACAATGCACCAGAAGCTGCTATCGTAGAGGGCATCGATGTTATTCCCGTTAACACCCTGTCTGATGCGGTAAGTTTTCTGACAAACGAGTTAACTATCTCCCCATTCCTCCTAAACCTTTCAGATGTTTTCAGTGACTCTTCTCATTATGACATAGATTTTATAGATGTTAAAGGGCAGGAACATGTAAAACGTGCACTTACCGTAGCTGCAGCAGGAAATCATAATGTCCTTATGATCGGCCCTCCGGGTTCAGGTAAAACAATGTTGACACAACGGCTTCCTACCATAATGCCCGGATTAACCTTGGAAGAGGCTATTGATACTACTGCGATATATAGTTCGGCAGGTCTTTTAGATCCGGATAAATCTCTGATAGCGACCAGGCCTTTCCGCAACCCACATCATACCATCAGTACCGCGGGGCTTGTTGGAGGCGGAAGCTTTCCCCGTCCTGGTGAGATTAGCTTTGCACATCATGGTGTTCTTTTCCTTGATGAATTGCCTGAATTTAACAGGAAGACACTAGAGGTATTGCGGCAACCATTAGAGACCGATGAGATTACGATTTCAAGGGCAATGAGTTCAGTGATGTTTCCTGCAGAGATAATGCTGGTGGGAGCTATGAACCCCTGTTTGTGCGGATTCTATGGTGATCCGAAAAGAGAGTGTCACTGTACTCCGCGTCAGATCCAGAATTACATTTCTAAAATTTCCGGTCCTCTGCTTGACAGGATTGATATTCACGTTGAGGTTCCGAACGTTCAATATAAAGACCTGACA
This sequence comes from Candidatus Scalindua sp., assembly GCA_018670825.1. Taxonomy (GTDB): domain Bacteria; phylum Planctomycetota; class Brocadiia; order Brocadiales; family Scalinduaceae; genus Scalindua. The sequence continues at coordinate 20,052 of JABHIW010000117.1, forward strand.
TCTGATTCGGTTTGTGAATCATCGGAAGAGGTCAGGGAGAGGGTGACTGAAGCAAGAGATATTCAACTTGAAAGATTCCAAGGACTCAAATACTCCACCAATTCCCGCATGTCTGCAAAGACGATAAAAAAACATTGTGCGTTGGATAGTCAGGCAGAAGAGCTGCTTCATCAGGCAATGACCGAACTCAACATCTCCGCAAGGGGCTTTAATAAGATACTTAAGGTCGGCAGAACAATAGCAGATCTTGATCATAGTGAGAACGTTCGTATAGAACACGTATCAGAAGCCGTCCAGTACAGAAACCTGGATCGTGATTTGTGGAAGTGATTCTGCTTAAATATTGCTGATCAATACGACAATCCCTACAGCGTATTCTGGCAAGATCATTTTGCCGATTATCAACTTCATCTCCCCATTATCACTCTTCTTGAAATGCAATATAAGTGTGCCGTGGCACACTTTAGTAGCGGCACACTTATGTGCCTGGCGCACTATTCCACCTTTTATCACTCCTTCATTTATTCTGAATAAACAACAATAATAAATTTTTCTTTCTCAGCGTAAATCCTATGTTAGTAATATTTTCAAAGTACTATAAACCTTAACACTATAGCAAAACCATACCTCTCTTTCTCTTTTGGCACAAGGTTTGTGCTAGTCCTCTACAATAAAATCTAACGGGAAACAAATAAATTCGAAGAACGTAGCAGCAATTCATGAATTGCTACTACGAAAATATAAAAGTAAAAAGGGAGGCATAAATGATTTCCAGTACATCATTCCGAAAGAGCATACTCTTAAGTTTTCTACTATTATTTATTTCAATATGTACCGTCTATGCTTCCACTCAGAATCAGTCAACTGCTTCATTAGGAGGAACATCCTCAAGCGTAGGTACAGACTCCAACACCGGTGCCGCAAACGTAAGCGTCCCGGTAGAAGTGCCTCCCGGAAGAAACGGTATGGCTCCGAACCTGGCCCTCTCCTACAATTCCAACAAGAAAAACGGCTGGGTTGGCGTGGGCTGGGACATAAAGACAAGCTTTATTCAAAGGAATACAAAGTGGGGTCTGGATTACAGTAACAATGACTATGTGGCAGACGGAAACAGAGAGCTGACAACAAGAGAAGACTGGGGTGCGGACTACTACGGGCATAAGACCGAAGGTGCATTTATAAAATACTTCTATAACAGTTCAACGGGTGGATGGGAAGCAACAACCAAGGATGGTACAAAGCACTATTATGGTACTACTGCAGCATCAAGACAGGATGATCCGTCTGATGCTACCCACGTCTTCAAATGGATGATAGACAGAGTAGAGGACACCAACGGCAACTACATAACCTACACCTACACTAAAGATCAGGGAGAGATATATCTTGATAGGATAGACTACACCGGTGGCAGCAACTTGAGTCCAACGAACTACATAAAGTTCTATTATGATGATTCAAGGACGGATGCATACGCAAAATACATTCCACACTTCTCAGTTACCACTGCAACACGTTTGATCACGATAGAAGTTGTTTCCAATAACAGCACGGTCAGGGTGTATAAGTTAGAATATGATGCTGATCCACAAACTCCGGGATCACAGTACAGTGGCAGTACAGGCAGGAGTATCCTTTATAGTGTACAGCAATATGGTAGTGATGCATCCGTAGACAACAACTCAGGCACCGTGACTGGAGGAACAGCTTTACCGGCAACTACATTTTTATGGGAAGAAGGAGAAAATGGTTTTGGTGATACGACACTATGGTTAAATCACAGTCGCACTGAACAAAACTATCCACTCTGGAGAGAAGGAAGTAATTTTTCAACTCTTATTGATATTAACGGGGATGGAAGACCGGACCGGGTTCATCACCACAACTTCGACACCGGTCAGCCGGGGTTATGGGTTGAAATCAATAACGGAAATGGGTTCGATACTATGACACTATGGTTAAGTCACAGTCGCACTGAACAAAACTATCCACTCTGGAGTGCCGGTAATAATAATTATTCAACTTTCATTGACATTAACGGAGACGGAAAACCGGACCGGGTTCATCATCACAACTTCGACACCGGTCAACCAGGGTTATGGGTAGAAATCAATAACGGAAATGGGTTCGACGCTATGACACTATGGTTAAGCCACAGTCGTGCTGAACAAAACTATCCACAATGGGATGGTTATTCAGCTTTTATTGATATTAATGGAGATGGAAAACCGGACCGGGTTCATCATCACAACTTCGACACCGGACAACCAGGGTTATGGGTAGAAATTAATAATGGAAATGGATTTGGAGCAATGACACTCTGGGTAAACCACAGTCGTTCTGAACAAAACTATCCACAATGGAGTGTCGAAAGTAATTATTCAGTTTTTATTGATATTAATGGAGATGGAAAACCGGACCGTGTTCATCACCACAACTTCGATACTGGTCAGCCGGGGTTATGGGTTGAAATCAATAACGGGAATGGGTTCGACGCTATGACACTATGGTTAAGCCACAGTCGCGCTGAACAAAACTATCCACAATGGAGTGTCGAAAGTAGTTATTCAGTTTTTATCGATATTAACGGAGATGGAAAACCTGACCGGGTTCATCATCACAACTTCAATACCGGTCAACCAGGGCTATGGGTTGAAATCAATAATGGAAATGGGTTTAACACGATGACACTATGGTTAAGCCACAGTCGCGCTGAACAAAACTACCCACAATGGAGTGGTCAAAGTAATTATTCAACTTCTATTGATGTTAACGGAGATGGAAAACTTGACCGGGTTCATCACCACAACTTCGATACCGGTCAGCCGGGGTTATGGGTTGAAATCAATAACGGAAATGGGTTCGACGCTATGACACTCTGGTTAAGCCACAGTCGCACTGAACAAAACTATCCACAATGGAGTGCTCAAAGCAATTATTCAACTTCTATTGATATTAACGGAGATGGAAAACTTGACCGGGTTCATCACCACAACTTCGATACCGGCCAGCCGGGGTTATGGGTTGAAATCAATATGACTGTTCCTGATCTTTTAATCTTCGTAAATAACGGCGTCGGCAGTACAACCTCCATTACCTACGAACCATCCTCCACGTACGACAACAATGTACTCCCTTACATCATCCAGACAGTATCATCAATATCAGTCGATGATGGTAACGGAAATACGTCTACGACTAACTACACCTACTCAGGCGGGCACCATGACATTGCCGATAGGGAGTTCAGAGGTTTTGAATACGTAAAGAGTACAGACCCAGCGGGTACAACATCAGAGACCTGGTTTAAACAAGATGACATATTTAAGGGACTTCCCTATAAAACTGAAATAAAAGATTCTTCAGGCAATCTCTATTCCAAGTCAGAAAAGACATACGGTTCGACATCACCATTCACAGGCGTGGACTTTCCCTATCTGAGCCAGAGTGATGATTATGTGTTTGACGGCGACAGCAACGAAAACACAGCCAGAATAACAACGACTACTTTTGACTACGATGCCTACGGTAATATAACGGAGAAGCACCTTGATAAAGACTCGATAACGGGAGATGAAAGGGTTGAGTATACGGATTATAACTATGACACCGCAAACTGGATTGTATCACTCCCGAATCACACCTACGTCAATAACGATATCGGTACAACGGTATCAGAGGCGTGGTTTACCTATGATACAGGGAATCTCCTTACCCATACCAGATGGAACGACAACGGCACAAACCCTGTAATAACGTACACATACAATAGCTATGGCAATCAGACGTCCATTACCGACCCAATGAGTAATCTTACTTCCATAACCTATGACTCTACATACACCTATCCCTATCAGGCAACAAACCCACTCAGCCATACAGCTACTACCGTCTATGACCCTAAGTACGGAAAAGTGATATCCGAGACAGAGCCCAACGGAAATACAACCACGTACGCATACGATGTCTTCGGAAGAAGAACTAAGGTAACCGGCCCGCTGGACTCAACATCCACCTATGGGACGGTATCATATGAGTATCAGGATTGCGGCACGGCTAATCTGCGTATAGTTACCAACAGTACGGAAGAGAGCGGCACGGCAAACTACCTCAAGTCTGAGGTGTGCCTTGATGGACTGGAAAGGACAATCAAGACGTGGAAAGAGGGTCCGGATGGCAGCACAATCGTACAAGATATTGAATATGACAGCACAGGTCGTGTTTACAGAAAAAGCCTTCCTTACTTTGATGGTACAGGAAGCCCAAAATGGATAACTTACACCTATGACCCTGTCGGCAGGGTAACGCAGATAACAAACCCTGACAGCACAGTCGTAACTACCTCATACGACAAAAGCACAACAACTTTCATTGACGCCAACGGACACAAGAAGGTGGAAGTGAAGGACGTCTACGGCAGGTTGATAAAAGTGGAAGAGTATACAGGCACCACCGGTTCCCATGCCCTTTACGCGACAACTACCTATGAGTACAACGCACGGGGTAATCTTATTAAATTAACAGACACCGAGAGCAACCAGACCACGATGACGTACGACACCCTTGGCAGGAAGTTGACCATGAACGACCCTGACATGGGCAGTTGGTCATATAGCTACGATAACAACGGCAACCTTTTATCACAGACAGACGCAAAAAACCAGACGATTAACTTCACATACGACGAGCTCAACAGGACCACAAGGAAAATCTATCCTGTGGGTTCGGACACAATCTACGCCTATGATGAGACATTTTCAACAAACCCGACAGGACGGCTTACCACTCTGACAGATTCAACCGGCAGTACCAAATACTACTACGACGAACTGGGTAGAACAGTAAAGGCAATAAAGACAGTTGATACAACCAGTTACACAACAGAGACTACGTACGATGCACTCAGCAGAACAACGAGCATTACTTACCCGGACTCTAAGAGAGTAAACTACACATACGACACAGGCGGCAACCTTTTGACAATAGTAGACGATGTTAGCAGTGGCAGCACCACATACGCCAGCTATACCAGCTACAACGCTCTTGGGCAGATTGAAGGAGTAACGTACGGAAATGGAGTGGACACTGCATATACCTATAATCCAAACAACAGTCTCCTCTCCACAATTGATACAGATACCTCAACAGGAACAACTCTCATAGACCATTCCTACACATTTGACAACATAGGGAGCATTTTAAACATAACCGACAACATTGACGGTACAAACACACAGACCTTTACCTATGACGCACTCGACAGGCTTATAACCGCAAATAGTGGCAACTATGGGTCACTGACATACGCATACGACACCATAGGCAACTTTACCTCAAAGAGAGGGATTACCTATACCTACGGTGCAAAGCCACATGCGGTGACAGCAACAAGTAATGGCAAGACATATACCTATGACTCAAACGGCAACATGACGGCTGATACTAACAGGACGATAACATACAACTATGACAACAAACCCTCCTCTGTAACTAAGGCGGGCCAGACAGCGATATTCTACTATGACGGATCGGGATCAAGGGTAAAGAAGCTGACGGGCAGTTCTACTACCATCTACATCGGCAAGCTCTATGAAGAGACAGGAGGAAACATTACCAGATACATATTTGCCGGTGGCACCAGGATAGCGTCAAAGATGTCCACAGACACCTACTACTACCATCAGGACCATCTCGGAAGCAGTAGTGTGATAACAAACTCAAGTGGAGTCAAGGTGGAAGAGATACGTTACTATCCATTCGGCGAGACATTTTCAGACACCAGCCCATCCACGACAAAACACAAATATACCTCCCAGGAACTTGACATAGAGACAGGTCTTTACTATTATAACGCCAGATACTACGACCCTGAACTGGGCAGGTTTATCTCGGCGGATACAATAGTACCTGATCCGACAAACCCCCAGTCGCTCAACAGGTACAGCTATGTCAAAAATAACCCACTTAAGTATACCGATCCAAGTGGGCATGGGTGGTTTAAGAGATTAAGGAAAGCTGTCAGCAGGGTTTATAGAAGTGTCAAAAAGGTTTACAGTCATCCTGTTTTTAGAATAGCTTCGGCTGTTGTAGTTGGTGCTGTCACTGGTGATGTATCGTTCGCTGCATTAGGAGGAGAAGGTCTTAAAGCATTGGCAGGGGCAGTTTTAGCGGGAGGAAGCGCTGGTGCTTTAACGTATGCATCGTCTGGATACGATGACAGTGGTGGGGGTTCGAGAAGTTCTGGAGATACGGGGAGGCATGGAAACACTTTCGCTGATGGAGGAATATATGTTCCACGGAAAGAAGGTGTCCCAGATCCCGATCCATCCGATCTTCTTAATCCTTTATGGGTTGGTGCTAAATTAACTACAATTGGAATAAAAAGATTAATTGGGTTGTTTAAAGGGTGGAAGATGTCTAATCTCTTAGGTTCATCAACTCAATTCGGAACAAAAATCAGTAAACAATTATCAAAACGTGGATGGACAAAAGATCTAGTTGTTGATGCCATTGATAATCCAGCAAGAACAGTTAAATGGAAAGATACTCGCTATTTACCAGGAAGAAACAAATTAAATGATTCTGCAACTGCCTTTTATAGTAAAGAGGGAGGTTATGTAGTGAGAAATGATCATACTGGAGATATAGTCCAAGTCTCTGATAGGTTGGACAATAATTGGTTAGCACCATGGGATTAATGAAATGTTAAATCAAGAAAAACTTCTAAATCATCCAGAAATAGATTCCATTTGTAGAGGTGGTGAAATGTATATTAGAAGAAGATCTGTTAGCAAATTTATTAATTTATGCGGACAGAATAATATAGCAATTGTTGGTATAGAGGGGTTCAATTTAAGTGGAGAGAAAATTATACCTGATATGAACTTGATTGCAGATCTTTCTTGTTCTAAAGGAAATATTTGGAGCGATTATATGCAAAATTGTAATGATTCAACAATAATGTTCTTTGATCAAATGATTGCTGAATCAAATCTTATTTTTAGTTTTACTCTTTTGTCAGAGCATGAGTGGAATCTTTAAAAACTTATACAAGAAAAAAGAAAGAGAAAGGTAGAGTAGAGAGCAGGTGTAGTGGCTTCAGGTTATAGTTTGTGTTCACCATTTCTCACCCTTTCGTCTGTGAGTGTCCCAGTATCACAACCATACCCTATTTCCAGCTCCCCCTCATCAAACCGTGCGTATCCTTTTAAAATACACGGCTTTCCAATTATTTTCTTCCAAAGGCTTTCGCAGTTTGGGGGGGGAAAGGGGTCAGGTCTTTATTCTTGATGAATGGCTAATTTTATAATATACGAACAATATGGCCAGACCATTAAGAATAGAACAATTCCTTGATTTGTGATTAATGCAAGAGGATGTAACCAAATCAGACCCAACTCAAACATGCCGCTACAGATAAAAATATTACACGTACTTCGCATGCTTAGCTTCCCTTATACAATCAACTCTTAAGTTAACGAAAGTCTCTAAGATAAGACAGCCTATGGTTGGGTTTTGATGGTTTATTTCCATACAGAAACTAAGTAGACCTTCTCTATAACTCATGTTCTTTCAATTTCTTTTAAAACTCTTTTAGATGGTAGCCGTTTATTCCTTTCCCACTTGCTGAGGGTACATGGGTCTATGCCAAGATGGCAGGCTAACTTTTTTTGGCTGAGACCACGAAGTTTGCGATAGGTGACTATCTTCTCACCTGTAGACTTGGTTGATGTCTTAAATGGCACATGTCCCAAGAACTTAATAATCTTTGGAATGTACTTTATAGCTGGTTCTGCCAGATTGTTTTCCCAGTTATAGATAGATGGTTCACCGACACCAAGCATTTTGGCAACATCTTTTTGAAAGAGTTCAAGGTCAAGGCGTCTCTTCCTCAGATGGTCTCCAATTGTATTAAGTGTTGTGGGATAAGCACTTGAAAGTGGTTTTTGCGTTTTCAGCGTAATATGGGAAAATGGCAACGCAACCCTGTTTGTGCGGATTCTATGGTGATCCGAAAAGAGAGTGTCACTGTACTCCGCGTCAGATCCAGAATTACATTTCAAAGATTTCCGGTCCTTTGCTAGACAGGATTGATATCCATGTTGAAGTTCCGAACGTTCAGTACAAAGACCTGACATCTGACGCAACCTGCGAATCGTCAGAGGAGATTAGGGAGGAAGTTACAAAGGCACGCGACACACAATTAAAGAGATTTCAGGGACTCAAATACTCAACTAACTCCCGAATGTCCGCAAAGACGATCAAAAAACATTGTTCACTGGATAGTCAGGCGGAAGAACTGCTCCATCAGGCAATGACCGAACTCAACATCTCTGCAAGAGGCTATAATAAGATACTCAAGGTCGGCAGGACAATTGCAGACCTCGATCACAGCGAAAACGTTTGTATAGAACACATATCAGAAGCCGTCCAATACAGAAACCTGGATCGTGATTTGTGGAAGTGATGCTTCTGTAATTATGCAGTAAAGGAGAGACTTGATACTCCTTTGGTAGTCTGTCGGCAAGAATGCATTACCTCTATGAAATAGTAAGAGTGTGTCAGGGAGTCATACTTTATCAAAAATTGTTTTGTGTTTACTGGTGTACTAGCTTGATTCTTAACTTCGGTTTATTTAGTAGCCTCTTTGATTGGCAATCAAAAGCCTTCCCATATTGTCCTGCACCCCCTCTTGATTGTAAGTTTGTGTTAATCAACTCCCTGCTAAATTGTTTTGAGAAAATGACTGTTTTAATTCAATTTAATGTCTTTGTTATAACAGAACCAACTTAATAAGCTCCTGTAGAAATGTCAATGCAACCACAATTTATGGCTTATTGCTAGAGGCTCACATTATATTTTGCTTCCTAAAAAAAGATTCTAGACCTATGGAGAGTGCAGTGTACAAAAAGAGTTAACTATCAAAAAAGTGTCATATGTAAACGCTCTAGGAAGCCTTGTAATTAGTGAACAAATGGATAACAATCATGTTATAATAAATATGCTGGTTTCTAAAAGTATTTTTCATATATTAAAATAAATTTAATTGTAAAAGGAGGTCCAAATGTTGAAACGTATCTCTTTTAAGGCAGTGTCAGGGTTAATCGCTATCGGCGTTATATCATTTCTCTGCTTAATAAATGAGGGTATTGCTTCAGAAAATATTGAATGTGGTGCAGGCAACGTTAGTAAAATAAAGTATGCAGACCCTGTAGAGGATATAGACCTGCATCAGAATGCTTTTCCCATTGCCAAGATTCCCGAAGAACTGTTGCAAGTTCATTTCATCGATGTGGGTACTGGTGATAGCATATGGATTCACACCGGGGATGACGGCATTGATGGTAATGGCCGGATGGAGGGTTACAACATCATCATTGACGGTGGGAGCTGGGGCCTCTTCGGTCGGGCCAACGGCTACGACGCGGCCAGTGAATACCTCGGCAAGAGCGACAGGATGCCCATCGGATCCACTATCGATTGGATGATTCTCAGCCATCCGCACAGTGACCACGCCGGTGGCTTGTATGGGTTCATACAGGACTACGACGTGCGGAACATTCTGGATCCTGGCCACGACAAGACCAACGACGAAGAGGAGTCCGATCGGCTCCGTACCTGGTCTGCCTATGGCCGGTTTTTCCAAGCAGCTTCTGCGGAGGTGTTTGGCGAGGGCCAGATGGCGAACTTTGTCTGGGGGATACCTGACAACTTCATGTTGGATTGGGGGGCCGAGCTGGATGTGGACATCCTGTGGTCCTCTCGTGAGATTGTGGACAACGGTCTCAACAATGTTTCCATAGTCCTGCGGCTATCCTTCACAGACGCCGGGAACGACATATCATTTCTGTTCCCTGGTGATGCTGAACGTCATGTAGAAGATATCTTGATCAAAGAGTTGGGAAGTGGGCTTCGGACGACTGTGCTTAAGGCGGGCAATCATGGCAGCAATAGTTCCACCACTGAAGCGTTCTTGCAGCAGGTCAGACCGCAGCATATCGTCATTACGGCAGGTAACCAGAACTTTTCAGGTACGATGCGACCTAGTCCTGAGGTCTTTACACGTATTCAGAATGTGTCTAATCAGCTCAACCTCAACACGCAGGTGTGGCGCACAGATCTGGGTGACAAGACACCCACGTTGGTTCCGGTAGGTAGCGAGTCCGGGGACGATACGATTCTCGCCACTACAGATGGCAAAACGCTGAGTATTAATTATGTGGTTAATGGGCGATAACTCCTGGACTCGATCTAACTCGATGTCTGGCCATACGCAAGCTCAAATGCAATCAAGAGTAAGCCTTAATCAAGCTTAGACTAGCCTTCAACGTCTGCTAATTGGCAGTTATGTTACTTTCAGAAAAATCCATAGTACTGCAAGGTCACTTCCCTCTTTTTCTGCCACCATAACTCTATAATTTGCTGATGCTTAAAGACTAAACCACTATGCACTGAAAGTGCATAGGTTTAACGGGGACTGAAAGTCCCTTTGTTTAATAGAAACACATTAACCTTTTTGTTTGTCATTCCCGACTTAGATCGGGAATCCATATGCTCAACACTCTCTAGATTCCCGTTTTCATGGGAATGACAGATGTGGAAGATATCGCTTCTACAATTAAAAAAAACTATCGCTGAAAGCCTTGCACTGAAAGTGCATAGTTTTAAACTAGCGTGTTGATACAATAAA
>JABHIW010000064.1 GCA_018670825.1 Candidatus Scalindua sp.
TCAAATTTTCAGGCAAATTATTTAATTTCTGATCAAATTCAAAATCTTATACTATATTTTCTCTGATTTAAACAAAAGTTATCGTTTTTCAGAGGTTCCTTGAGTAATACTTACAAAGAATGTGAATAAGAACAATCATAAAAAAAACACAATAAGCCTTAAAGCTCCTGCCAAGATAAATCTCTTCCTGGAAATTCTAGGTAAAAGAGATGATGGTTATCATGAAATTGAAACGATAATGCAGGAAATTGACCTTGCCGACAACCTTCAGTTTGAGGAAATTCAAGAAGGAGTCAAGCTTGAGTGTAATGATAAAAGTATACCTTTGAACCAGGACAACCTTGTGTGTAAAGCCGCAAATCTCATCCTGAAAGAGTGTGGCATTAAAAAGGGAGTATCAATAAATTTAGAAAAAAAGATACCTGTAGGAGCTGGCTTGGGAGGCGGGAGTAGTGACGCGGCGACAACGCTGAAGGCGTTAAATTCACTCTGGGGAGTCGGGCTTAACGATGGAGAGTTGATGGAACTTGCGGCAAAGCTGGGATCCGATATTCCTTTTTTTATAAAAGGCAAAACCTCAATATGCAGTGGAAGAGGAGAGAAGATTTCGCCGGTTGAAGTAAGGAACAAAATGAATTATCTTATCTTGTTTCCGCGTGTCCATATCAGTACAGAAACGATATACAAAAACCTTAAAATTGACTTGACAAAAAAAAGGAAAGATGTTAGCTTTTTTTTGGATGCACTGAAATATTCTGAGTCTGTCGGTATCGGTAAGTTGTTATTTAACCGTCTAGAAGAAGTGATTTTTGCAACGTACCCTGATTTGCTACAGGTGAAACATTCTTTAGAGTTTTTTGATTTTTGCGGTTTGTCGATTTCCGGTAGCGGATCAGCCTTCTTCGGTCTATGCAAGGATAGACATCAGGCAGAAGCTATCAAAAGCAAAGTTGAGTTAAGTGGAACGGGAAATGTATTTGTGGTTACAAATGTTTAACACCATAGACAACGAGACTAGAAGGAGGAGTTATTACTGTGAATATTACCGAAGTCAGAGTGAAACTAACCGAGGCAAAAAAAAATCGTTTACAGGCTTTTTGCAGCATAACAATTGATAATGACTTTGTAGTAAGAGATTTGAAAATTATAGAAGGGTATAAAGGAGCTTTTGTTGCTATGCCCAGCAGAAAGCTCGCTGACAAATGTCCTAAATGTAATAGCAAAAATCACCTTCGTTCACGCTTTTGCAATGATTGTGGAAACAAGCTCGATGACAAACGCGCATTAGGTGAGTCTAGAGACGAATCTAAAGGAAAATTTAAGTTGTATGCAGACACCGCTCATCCAATTAATTCTAAATGCCGTGATGAAATTGAGCAAAAGGTACTTGCCGCATACAAAGAAGAAGCTGAAAAAGCGAAAGAACCAGGCTATAAACCTCCCGCAATGGATATACCAGATGATATAGACTATGACGAAGATAATACAAACAGTTAATGAATAGTAACATCCGTCGCAGAGGAGCGTATAAAACATCCCTTTATACCAATTCAATTGACCGATCAGAAATTGAAATCTTCTAAGTCACACGCTATGCTTATTTCTATTAAGGTAATATTCTTAAATTAGTAATTGACGTTTTGTCGGCGAATCAAACAAAATAGATTTAGTTATAGATTGTCTAAATCAATAAAAACTGGATAATCAAAAATACCTATTGGGTATAAGAGGTTCTTAAGAAGCAACAACCCTGTTAAACTGAAAGCAAACAGCTTAATAATATATATTTTAAATAAGGAAAGTTTGAAAACGCAGGTTTTCATTTAACAATCAGGATTTAAACAAAAAATGTCTAAGACGGGTTCACAAATATTAATTGATGCCTTAAAAAAAGAAAATGTAGAATATGTTTTTGGCCTACCTGGCGGTGTCGTTATACCACTTTTCGATACATTGTTTGACGAGTCTGACATAAAATTCATACTAACGCGCCACGAACAGGCAGCAGGGCATGCGGCCGATGGATATGCACGAGCTACAGGAAAAGTAGGCGTATGCATCGTCACATCCGGTCCCGGCGCTACCAATTTGACAACCGCTATTGCGACAGCCTACATGGACTCCATTCCCATGGTCGCCATAACCGGTCAAGTTAAAACGCATCTTATAGGCAGTGATGCTTTCCAGGAAGCAGACGTAACCGGTATCACTCGTCCTATTTCAAAACATAATTACCTGGTTAAAGATATTAAAGAACTGGGAAGGATAGTCAAAGAAGCGTTTTATATCGCTTCTACAGGCAGGCCGGGTCCTGTTGTTATTGACCTTCCTGTGGATGTAACAACGGATACATGGGATGGAGATACTCCTGATAAAATAAATCTACCCGGATACAAGCCTTCATACGAAGGCAACGTACGTCAGATAAAAATGGCAGCAGAAGCGATAAACCGATCAAAAAGACCTGTAATTTATGCGGGCGGTGGAGTTATATCTTCAAATAGTTCAAAACAGCTTATCGAACTTGCAGAAAAAGCCAATTTACCGGTAAACACAACTCTGTTAGCGCTGGGAGTATTTCCGGAGGACAATGAAAAAGCGCTGGGAATGCTGGGAATGCACGGAACTGTTCCAGCCAATTATGCGGTTCACAAATCCGATTTATTAATTGCAATTGGAGCGAGGTTTGATGATAGAATTACGGGGAAGATAGATGAATTTGCTCCCCAGGCACAAATTATTCATATAGACGTAGATCCAACTTCCATAAGTAAGAATATAAAAGTTGACATCCCGGTTGTTGGCGACGCAAATAATATACTTACCGAGTTAATAAAACATGTAAGTTATGTTGAAAGAAAAGAGTGGTTTGAAAGGATTGCAGAGTGGAAAAAGAGATATCACGTATCTTATGATAACACCAGTGACATTGTAAAGCCACAATACGTAGTTGAACAAATCTGTGAAGCTACCAAAGGAGAAGCAATTGTCACTACTGAAGTCGGCCAGAACCAGATGTGGGCAGCTCAATATTATACCTATACGAATCCCAGAAGCTTCTTATCTTCCGGCGGTTTGGGCACCATGGGATTCGGCTTCCCTGCTGCAATAGGTGCTCAACTTGGATGTCTGGACAAAATTGTTATTGCCATTGCAGGTGATGGTAGTTTTCAAATGAATATTCAGGAACTGAGTACTGCCGTTAAATATAATTTACCTGTTAAGGTTGCTATCCTGAACAATGGTTACCTTGGGATGGTAAGGCAGTGGCAGGAGCTCTTTTATGATAAAAGGTATGCTCATACTTTACTCGATGGTAATCCCGACTTTGTACAGGTAGCAAAAGCCTACGGAGCTGAGGGTTTTCTGGTTACAAACAAGGAGGATGTCAGACCCGTAATCGAGAAATCACTTTCAATAAATGGTCCTGTCGTTATAGATTTTAAAGTAGACCCGGAAGAAAATGTATTTCCAATGATTCCTGCAGGTCAAGCCATTAGTCAGGTTAAAGGCGTTGAATTAATCTGAAGAATGGTACAACAATCTTAAGAATAATTCAAATTCACACCTTTTTAGTAATCTGCATTCCAAATATATCAAACCATAAATAAAAGAGGCTTTATTGATTTTTCTGCGTAAAAGGACTGAAAAGTAAGTATGAATCGTTTTTATGTTCCATTCCGTGCCGGTTTGAAAAACTTATGGATAGATAGTTCGGAAAGCCATCACATTGTACACGTTAAAAGGTTGAAAATCGGTGACAATATTATGGTGTTTAA
>JABHIW010000051.1 GCA_018670825.1 Candidatus Scalindua sp.
CGACTAGCAATTCATTATTTACTTTCAACTCCGGTGGTAAATCATCCAACTCACTTATTTTGTGAATTATCTGCAAATTCTCTCTCCAGGCTGGTAACGCGGTCTTTTCAATGAATTTCACTACTTGTAAGTTATTACCATCATCCAATAAATTATAAAGACTCGTGGCTATTTCCTCATTTTCAGTAAATGTTTCGAGATAGTCGTAGTACTCACCCGTAGAACCTGTTGAACTCTCGACATACACATAGCCAAAAATAATTCCCAACAGAAAGACACAACATAATGATCCAATACCGGCTGCACGCCAGCCTGAGTAGAACATCTCCTTATTGTTCTTATATTCCGACAGTACCTCTCCATGCATCTTCTCTGCTATGAAGTAGATAACGTTAATGTGTTTTATGCGAAGTCAGGTCGCAAGTTGTAATCAAAGATAGAGAATTATGAGTTGAGTTAGTCAATGGGATTAAAAACTGTACTGATTTCGTATAAAACTGTGTTGGACGAAGCCGTGATTGTTATGGGCATTCTTTCTCATTGCGTTATTCTATTGTTGTCCTATTTGATCCTTTTTATGAAAAACCAGATATCTACTTTTCATTTCTATTAATTATTGATCAATTTATTAACTGTAAGGGCATAACTTTCCCATTATAGCCTAAATGGATATTTGAATATTTACCTATTTCAAAGAGCAGGTTATTACTTTCGAGAATTGAATTTCATAAGGTCATGTTGCATTGACCAATTCTAAGCATACGCCCTTGTTTGCATGCCGGGCAATAGCTATGGTCAATACCTGTGGTCCTCTTTATTACCTCTGATAATGGTATTGCTTCAAATGATGGTATAAATGGAGACTCCTCCAGCAGTTCAAAACATTGTTCTCTTTTATCACAGTTCATGTGGGCATAGATACCATAATATCGTATTTTATAAAACCCTTTGGGCAGTACATGCCACAAGAACCTATTAATAAAATCAACATCATTGATGGTCATCTTGCAATTACGGGTATGTATCCTGTTGTTGGTATATGAGAAGGTGACCTTTCCTTGACACCATTCTTTAATCCGGTGGTTTGATATGGCTACCCGGTTAATATATTTCCCCAGATAATTGATCAATTGTCCTGGGCCTTTTATTGGTTTCTCTGCAAACACGACCCAACCTTTCCGGTAAAGATCCTTTTTTAGTATATCGAAGTTAGGCTCGAAACGATCCGGGACAATAAGGTTTCCCTTGCTCCACTCTTTATCGATCATATGGATAAGGACACCCCTGAACATCTTAGAGATTGCTTTTATCGGCACAAGAAATTTTCCTTCTGTATGAACCCATTGCACCCCATCTACATCAATCCCTCCTGCCGGCACAATCATATGGATATGTGGATGGTAATTAAGAGCCTGTCCCCAGGTGTGTAAAATAGCAATTGCACCGCCCTCTGCTTGATGGTAATGTTTCATCGCTTTCTTTAATGCCTCTGCTGAAGCTTTAAAAAGCATTGTGTAACAAAGGCTCTGATTGATATAGAACAGTGGCCTTAAGATATCAGGGATTGTAAAAACCAATTGAAAGTGCTTTACAGGGACAATTGAAGATTTCAGTTTATCCACCCAGACAATCTGCTTAGACTGTTGGCATTTAGGGCAGTTCCTGTTCCTGCATGAGTTATACGAAATACGTTTATACCCGCACTGTCCACATTGTTCTGTGTGACCACCAAGAGCGGATGTTCGACAACTGGCAATGTCCCCTATTGCCTTTCGTTGTACTGTACATAAGTTGCGCTTGCTCATCAAGAAGTCTTTATGGCCTGCCAAAATATCAGCCAATTCTGTTTTTGATGTTCTCATTTTATTCTGGCTTTATGTTAAGATCGTCAAAAGGGCTCCGCGTACTTGACGGGTCTTGTTTACAAACATGCAAGTAAATGGAAGTGGTCTTTAGCGATCCATGCCCCAAAAGCATCTGAATAACTTTGAGGTTGGTTCCCTGCTCCAACAGGTGGGTAGCAAAACTGTGACGTAGTGAATGAAAACTTGCATTCTTTTTAATCCCACTTTTTGACACACATTGTTTAAATACAGTACTTAATGTCCTTTCTGATAAACTATGGCTTTTTAGCTGCCCTTCAAAAAGATACTTTTCTGGCCTGTAAACCTGATAATAAGAACGTAACAGTGGAAGTAGTTCCTTTGCCAAGATTGTGTACCTCGATTTGTTGCCTTTGCCCCTTCGAACCAATACCTGCATCCTGTCCGAATCTATATCTCTGGGGGTCAAGGCAACTACTTCGCCCAAACGCATTCCTGTTGAATAAGCCAGTGAAAATGCTGTAAGGTGTTTGAGGTTTTTTGTACTCGCAAAAATCTTCACTACTTCTTCTTTTGAAAGTACCACCGGAAGCTTTTTTTCTCTACGGGGACGCTTAATACGAAACTCGGCCCAATCACGACCCAAGATATCTTCGATAAGTATCTTGTAAGCTCCTATTGTTTGGTTGATCGTGGCCACCGAAACTTTCTTTACATCCACACAGTATTGAAGGTAATCCTTAAACTGAGCAATGGTAATCTTGTCAGGTGACAGGTTTAAATACTTCGACAGCATGGACAAACAACTAATGTAAGATTTAATCGTTCGGATACTGTAATTGCGGATCCGCATTTCTTGCTCCATCCGCGCTCTTAATGATTTCTCTTTCATAACTTGAATATTATATTGATTTAAATATTCAAGTTATGAAGCTATATCTAGAATCTGCCGACTGTAGGGAGGTTTAGTTCAACTTGTAAATAATTACTACGACATGGTATTTATTTCGCCTATAACCTTGGGCAATGGCCTTTGATCTCATACCGGTTTTTTTGTGATGTCATAGTTGTTTAA
>JABHIW010000057.1 GCA_018670825.1 Candidatus Scalindua sp.
GAGTCATCGATAGCCAGCTTTGCAGCTGCTATGGCAAATTGTGAACCTTTACCAATCTCATGATTTGAACCATTCTTTGTATAGTCATCATAATTGAAGTCTTTGACTGTACAACCTCTATGAACTCTAAAAGGAGAGGTGTCAAATGATGTGATCTCAGACACACCGGATGTACCGGATATTAACGCATCCCAAAACAGATCTTTTTTGTTACCTATAGGGGAAATTACACCTAAACCGGTAATTACAATTCTTTTATCCTTATCCATAGTTATTTACTTTGCAGTTACTTATGCTTTTATTCTGTTAATGAGTCCTTGTTCGCAACACCAAAGCTTAAAGTTGCTTTTGTAACAACTTTATCTCCCACTTTTGCCACTCCCTTAACTATAGCCGCACTGGAAATTACTTTTTCTACATCAACTTCCAGAATAAGCTGATCACCAGGAAATACGGGCTTTGAAAAACGTACGTTTGCGGAAGCCAGCAAAAAGACTTTATCTTTATTCTGCTCGGTATCAAAGCTCTTTTTGAAGAGGATAATCGAGGCTTGCGCCAGGGCTTCTACAATGAGAACTCCAGGCATTATGGCAAAATCAGGGAAGTGTCCTGCAAAGAAAGGCTCATTACCAGAGATGTTTTTAAGACAAACAATTCTGCTCTCTTTTTGAAGCTCAATGACTTTATCAATAAATAAGAAAGGGTATTTCTGAGGAACCAACTCTCTTACTTCCTCAAAATTCAGCATTTAAAATAACCTTTCGTTCTCTGTAATAGTCACTGCCAGTCCACTATTGTCATTAGTGTATAGGCATATAGATGATTAAGAAGCGTTACAAGCTTTTTCCTATTTTCCTTCAAGTGTAGACCTGGTCATTTCAATTGTTGCATTCAATGACGTAATGTCTACGAGTTTTTCTTCCGGAATTTGAACCTTAAATTTCTTTTCTATAAGGGCTAGGATTTCCAGTGCCAATAAGGAATCAATTTCCAAATCCTTAAAAAAATCGGCATCTCTTTTCTCCCATATTTCATTCTCTTCCAGCTCGGTTACTTCGGCTACAATAGCAGTAATATCTTTCTCTAAGTTCTCTACAGACAATATCTTACCTCCCTAATAAACAACCAGAAATCTAACTATACCCAAAAATAATAATTAAAAAATTATTAAACGGGTCTTATGAAGTTGCTTTCTGTAAAAATTATTGATCTAAAAGTATTGATAGTATTTGATTACGATAAAATGAAAATTATCGAAAAGGGCAAAATAACAAACTTATATCAATATGTCAATAACAATCTTAGGACAATTTACATTGTAAACTGGTATAGAAGATTGCCGTTAGCAATAATAAATATTCCTTCCAAACGGAAGGTATTTGATGAAAAGTGCGGAGAGTGCTGCTAATGTATGTCTCTTCGATGTATGTACAGATAAAAAGAACGGTAGAATGGAATTGCGCATAACGATCAATAATGTGTAAGTCTCTAAAATCACAGGACTTTCTATAATAATTAGTACGAGTTTTTTATATAAATATACTTGACAACTATATTTTGTATGGATAGACTTTTCACTATTATCCTAATTTCTTCTGCAAAAGCACAAATCAAAGAAGGACAAAATGCGTAGTATTGCGTTCATAAATCAAAAAGGTGGGGTGGGAAAAACGACTTCGACTGCAAATGTTGGAGCATGCCTGGCTGCGCTTGGTAAAAAGGTGCTCCTGATCGACCTTGATCCTCAAGCCAATATGAGCATTCATTTCGGTATTAATGTCCAGGGAAAAGGTTTATCTATTTACGAGGTTATGTGCGATAAGAAGACTGTCTCTGAAGTATTAACAAAAACAACCGTTAGAGGCTTGGATATTATCCCTTCCGACATTGATCTTGCGAGCGCAGAGGTAGAGCTTGTTAGTGTTGTGGGACGTGAAACGATCGTTAAGTTCCATCTCGAAGATATCTTAGGTGAGTATGATTATGTTTTAATTGACTGTCCACCGTCTTTAGGGCTTCTAACTCTGAACGCACTTACTGTTGCTAACGAAATTTTTATTCCTTTGCAGACTGAGTTCTTTGCTTTGCAGGGTGTAAGTAAACTAATACAAACTTTTGATGTTATCAAGAAACGGCTAAACAGCTCGTTAGAGATTACAGGAATAATAGTTTGTATGTATGATAGCAGGACAAAGTTGGGGCAGGCAGTGCTTGACAAGATCAAAGAATATTTTGCAGATAAGGTATTTGTCACTAACATTAGAAAGAATATTAAACTCTCAGAAGCAACAAGCCATGGTGTGCCAATTACCGTATATGCTCCGGAATCTAATGGCGCTCAGGATTATGAGGCATTAACTAAAGAAATAGTTGCTCAAGAAACAAAGCATCCTAAAGAGATGGTATAAATATTCGAAAACATATTTTCCCAGTAATATGATTTCAATTTTTGGATTAAACCAACCGTATTTGTTAGTTTGTAGATTATAGAATTTTGGTGACAATCATCACTAAAGGAAAGTTTTATGCAAAAAAAAAGTGTACTTGGAACAGATCCTTTTAAGTGGTTAAAGGAAAGTAATAAAGAAGAGAACACTGATAATCAGAAGGGTGACTTAGATGGTCAGGAGAAACAGGCAGAAAAACCGCTTGATCCTGTAGATGACATTAAGGACACAGGTGTAGAACAAGAAGAAAAAATATACGAGCCTATTGATGTATCAGAGACGCTTAAACTACAGGGAAACAAGGTCCATGGGCTTGATAATGTAACAGAATCTTACAGCGTGCAGGAAGAAGAGACTTTTGAATCAAGTGATATAACAGAGGAAAATCGAAAGGCTGTTTTAGGCAAGGGAGCATATGCTTATCATGCTAAGTCTCGTGATACAACACAAAAAGACAGTCCCGCAACTGCATTTGTAATTGTTTACACCGTTTTATTGCTAATTCTTGGTTTCATAGTCTATAGGGATTTGACAAAACAAATTGATAAATTGGAGACAAAACTGGAAATTGTAGAAAAACAACTTGATGCAGGTTTAATAAACTACGAGGATACAGAAGTAAATGACGTTTGGTGATTCAAAATAAACAGTTGTAAATTTTATAATTGTACTTTGTCGTTTTCCAAAATAGTATGTTCTACCTTAAATTTTGTCTTACGTCCATTGTCCAATAGTAATATCAATTCTCCGTCGTTAGAAATTCCCAGAAAAATTCCTGTAAGTTCTGTTTTAGCATTACGAACATTGACCCTTCTCCCAATATTCACACAAAATTCCTGCCATTTCTCTATAATATGTTCGTAGCGTTCATCTTTTAAGATTAAGTACCATGAATCCAAATTCTGTAGCAATGCCTTTGCAAAATTGGTGCGATCTATGAATGTCTCTTTTTCAATAGTAAGAGATGTTGCCGGTTGATCGATATGTTCCGGAAGTTCATGCTTTTTTAAATTGACATTTATACCAATTCCTACGATGTAGTCTCTTAATTGTTCTGTATGATCCTGTGTTTCTACAATTATTCCACCTAATTTCTTTTTATTAATTACAAGATCATTAGGCCAGTCGATTTCAATCGGCAATTTGAACATATCCCTGATGGTTTGCACGATTGCAACTGCAGTAAAAAGCATCAGAAAATATGACTTTTCTGGTTGGATTACCGGCCTTAAGACAACAGTCAGTAACAAGCCTTTCCCGCTCTTGCAGAACCACTCTCTCCCTGACCGTCCTCTTCCCTGAGTTTGCTCTTCAACAAAGATTGTGGTCCCCTCTATAGCACCCTCTTTGAGCATTTTCTTTGCAATGTCCATTGTAGATGCTGTACGTTCAAGTGTAATTACTTCCCTGCCTATTATATCTGTACGCAGGTTATCTTTAATCTTGTCAGCTAATAAGCGAACAGGTTTCATATGCTTAATGGGAAGAATTTTTTTGAAACTTTGAAGATTGTATTTGTTGGCAGATACTCATTTGTGAGGTTCTATGACCACTTTTATAGACTCTTTGGCCTCAGTAACCAGCTTAAAGCCACGTTCTACTTCTGACAGACCTAAACGATGAGTAATCATCTCTTTTACCGGGACACGCTGAGAACTAATCAACTCAATTGCCACCTCTATGTCAAGAGGGCTGGCACCGTATGTTGGCAATAAAGTAAAACAATTTTTCCAGAAATCATTAAACGGTACAGAAAGACGAGTATCCGGGCCACCAGGTGCAAAGAACAGGATGGTGCCGCCGCGGTCTACAGATTTTATAGCTGTATCTAAGGCAGAGTCTGCTCCGGCGGTTACTATTATACGATCTGCAAGCCTGTTACTATTCAACTTGAGCAGATGTGAAGGTAGGTCGTCATGAGCGGAAATAACGGAATCAGCTCCAAATTTTCTCGCCATCTCCATACGATATTCACTTATATCGGTGGCAATTATCTTTCCAGCTCCGAGTGATCGAGCAAGCAGTATGTGAAGAAGCCCTGACATTCCACTGCCGATAATAACTACCGTTTGGCCAGGCTCAATACGCGCTACTCTTTGGCCTCGGACTACACAAGCCAATGGCTCGATAAAGGTGCCGTCTTCCAGTGACATATTATCAGGAAGTACAGAGACTCCTCTGTCTACATTAATTGCCGGTACTCGTACATATTCGGCAAAGCCACCGGGATCAAAATTCGTACTACGCAAGGAGTCACATACGGTGTGGTGGCCGTTTAAACAATAATGACAGGTATTACAGGGAACATGATGCGAAACAAAGACCCTATCTCCTTTTTTGAATCGAGTAACATCCTCTCCGATCTCAACAATCTCACCGGTTGCTTCATGGCCAAGTACTAGAGGTGCCTTGTGTATACGATACCATTCCATCACGTCACTACCGCAGATACCGCAGGCCAATGATTTTAATAATATTTCACCTCGACCAATCTGTGGAGTTGGCATCTCCTCTACTCTAATGTCGCTATTTTTGTAATACATTGCTACGCGCATGTCAGTATTTTTTCTCGTTGGCTATTTGGCGACAGTTGATGAAAATGAGAACCATCAAGAACGTCGTAAGTTGTTGATATGAATGGTCGGGGCGACTGGATTCGAACCAGCGACCTCCTGCTCCCAAGGCAGGCACTCTAGCCAAGCTGAGCCACGCCCCGACTTCTATATTCAGGATTAAATCTTTTGATTTGCAGAATATGCGTTAAGTAATCTCTTTAAAACAAAATTTGAAACAGAAAAAGGACACTTAGCAAAGAGTAGTAAATTATAAATGCTTCGTCCCTATGAGGGATATTATAAAAACATTATATTTGATCAGGAATGTCTTAGGATAGTAGAGTAATTTGAAGATGTCAAATCTATTTACTGACAAAGACTGTCGACAGATGGGGTACCAATGCTACCTTCTTCGGTTAAGTCTTTTTCTATCTCAGTTTCTATTTCTTTTCTCGGATCTAATATAAGTTTTTTATACCTCTCTTTTAAGAAAGCCAACTTTTCTGTTTTATTGTAATTCTTTGTAAAATGTATCTTTAAAGTGGAAGACATCTTTCACTCCTTTTTAAACTGCAAAAAGCAACATGTTAATTATGAAGCTTAAAAAGTTTTTATGATGTGAAATACTTACTTATGCATTTCGTTTCCAGTTGTTAATGTCAAATTATATATTTGAAAGAGTCATAGTCAAGACGAATTTCACTTTTCTTTAAATATTTAAAGAAAAATTACTTTAGTATATCGAATATTACAAGGCCCATTATTTTTCCAAAATCGATTAACTCCTGAATCTTTATGGATTCATTTGCAATGTGCGATTGGTCCTCATCACCAGGGCCAAATCCAACTGCCATAATACCTTTTTCTATTAGTTGTTTGGATACTGTTACACCGGAGAATCCAATAGGTACAGGTTTTATTCCGAGTATAGACTCAGTGTGTTTTGAAATTAAGCTGATCAATGGGTTATCTGCTGATACCTGGGTAGGAGGCAGATGCGTATCAACAGTAATATCAAACTTTGCAGTTGAATTATGTTTTTTTACTGAAGTAATTATTGCATAAATATTATTCAAGATTTCTTTTTCAGTTTCACCAGGTAAATAACGTATATCAAGTTTTACTTCACATTTGGCCGGGACAATATTATGCGCTGCTCCACCGGAGATTGTGCCCAGGTTTAGGGTTGGAGGAGAAAACAACTCATGGGTCAGACATTTATATTTTAATTCTCTTAATTGATTCAATAATTCAATCATATTCCATATAGCATTAATACCTTTTTCTGGTGTTGAACCGTGGGCCTGTTTACCATATGACGTTATATTTAAAAATAAAGCTCCTTTTTCTCCAACGTCAATTATTTTCATATTGTTCGCAACATCTGGTATAATCGCATAATCAGCGGATATTCCACATTCGTCAAGCAGGTATTCTAAACCCAGACGCGAACCTTTTTCTTCATCAGCAGCGCCAATTAATAATAAACTACCATTAAGACTTGACTCATTGTCTTTTAACAATTTAGCCAATACCAACATGGGCGCCATTTGTCCTTTATTATCATTTGCTCCACGCCCGAAAATTCTGCCGTCTTTTACTACCGACTTAAAAGGATCTGTGTCCCATCCGTCACCAGGAGGAACTACATCCAGGTGACATGCAATAAGTAATGTCGGCTTTCCTTTACCTATATATCCAACTATGTTTGCTCTTCCAGTAATTTTTTCAAAAATATCATATTTGATATCATGTGCATTAAAATACTTCTTAATAATATTTACCGCTAGATATTCATTGCCGGGTGGATTTACTGTATTGGCGCCAATCAACTCAGTTGACAGGCGTACAATTTCCTCTTCATGGTCTTGCATGTAACTAATGATATGTTCTTCCATTTTGCTTACAATTAAATTACAGACGGGTGTTGTCCACTCGTTTTAGTATGAATTTAATATGTTGTTTTTTTGGGGCCGATGTCGGTAGTGTTTTGCTTTTTAGAAGTGATTGCCAAATTTTTTTTTTGATGCTGGTATTACAAAGAAAGTATAAAATATTTCGAAAAATACTTAAAGAAATATGCTATACCTGATTATCAGCTTGATCTGAGGTAGTTGTATTATTATTTACTTTCTCTTTCATTAATTTCCCCACCTTAAAAACAACAACATTTTTAGCAGGGACAAAGGCTTCCTCTCCAGTACGGGGATTTCTTGCTTTTCTTCCCGCTCTTTGCTTAACCTCAAAAACGCCGAAATCTCTCAATTCTATTCGATTGCCTTGTGATAATTCATGGACTATTCTATCGAGAAACATTTGAATTGTTTCTTTAACTAACAGTTGTGAATTGTCACTTTTTCGTACTATTTTTTCGCATAAATCTCTCTTTGTGGTAGTTTGCATTTCTTTTCATCCCTTTCTTTTGCGAAAGCCCTTTGCATCTTTTATAGGAAGCTTTCGGGACATGCTATCAAGTCTAAATGCTTATGTCAACAGGATTTTATGACTTTTATTAAAGGGGCTTTTATTTTAAAATATCTTTTGTTTGACAAATATTTATCATTCTATAAAATAAGGAACTTAGAATGTTCAAGAATTTAATACAGAAATTAATCAATTGTCAGTTGACTTGTGAAGTCAGATGACTTTATCTCATATTTAGATAAAAACCTTTCAAGGTAAACTGTGGAATAACTATATACAACAAAGGACAAAATTATGAAAATAAGAATTAGAAAGAGTTCTATTAAACGAGTTAGAATGTGTGGTTTTCGAAAAAGAATGAGCACAAAAGGTGGAAGAGCAATACTTAACAGAAGGAGAGCAAAGGGTAGGAAATTTAATACGTAGGATGGCTATGTCAGCTAATGTTTTCCGTTTTTTCTATTTTCCCTGACAAAAGCAATCTTAACGTATTTAGCGTCGCATTTGCAGCGCGTTTTTTTATATCGACTCTTGATCCGAAAAAACAATACTCTTTACACTCCAAATCATCATTTATTGCAGTTGCAACATAGACCAGTCCCACAGGTTTTGTTTGATCGATTCCTTCTTCTATACCAGTTGGTCCTGCTATTCCGGTAACAGCTAAACCTATGTCTGCCTGCATACGTTCTCTTGCGCCAGCAGCCATTGCTTTTGCAGCCTCTGCACT
The DNA here is from genome assembly GCA_018670825.1 of Candidatus Scalindua sp. Taxonomy (GTDB): domain Bacteria; phylum Planctomycetota; class Brocadiia; order Brocadiales; family Scalinduaceae; genus Scalindua. Next base: position 8,157 of record JABHIW010000057.1, read on the forward strand.
TATCACACCGTATTCTGTAATGAGTTTTTCTGAAACATTGAGTAAATTTTTCTTTATTTTATTGCTATAAGAAACTATTCCCCCTAAAAAGAAAGCTGAGCTACCTTGGATATTTGTCAATAAGTTTGAGACTAGGCCTCCGGTACAAGACTCGGCAACGGCTAATGTTATAGCATTTTTTTTTAAAATATTAGAAATGATATTTTCAAGTGTTTCTTCAGATTTGCTGAAAACAAACTCTCCCAATTCGTTGCAAATTTCTTCTTCAATATTATCAAGTATTGAAACAGCTTCAATCTCATCCATATCACGTAATATGATGTGAATGGAGACAATTCCATCATTTACAAGCGTACTGTAAGACAAGTACTTATCTGATTTAATTATTCGTTCGACTTTTTCGTCAAGTATAGATTCAGACATACCAAATGTATTAATTACTCTTGTATATCGTTTCCTGCTTTGCCCTGATTTTCTCTGGATATAGGGAACGATCCAATTCTCAAACATTTGTACCATTTCCGTATGTACACCAGGCAAGCAAATAATGTTGGTCTGGGCGGTGGTTACAAGAAAACCTTGGGCTGTTCCAGTAGCATTCTGGATAATAATACTCCCTTCCGGGATTTTTGCTTGTTTTAGATGATTAACATAATTCTGGTTATGTGTGTTTCCTATTAAGTCTTCAATATGATTTATTGACTTTTCGTCTGGTACTAATGCCACATTGCAGAAATCAGCGATAACTTCTCTTGTGATATCATCCTTCGTTGGTCCCAACCCACCTGTCATTATGATTAAATTAGCCCTCTCTGATGCTGCTTGAAGTGAGAATTTCAATTCCTCAGAATTGTCACCTGCAATTGTTTGATTTACAACATCGAAGCCCATTTCTGTAAGTTTTTTTGCGGCAAATGGTGCATTCAAATCTCTGGTTTCTCCGCACACAAGCTCTGAACCAACAGATATTAATTCTATTTTCATTCTTAATATTTAAATTTCCATGATCATTCTATTTGTTAATGGATCCTGTCATTGCCATACACACACAGGGTATTTTTGCCCATCTTTTTTGCTTGATAAAGGGCTTCGTCAGCTTTCCGGATTAAAGACTCCTCTGTATTGGCATCATCTGGGTATCCAGCCAGTCCTACACTTACGGTTATCGTTTCATTGTGAGGAAAACCTTTGAGGTTTGAATCAGCGACCCCTTTCACAATCCTGTCAGCAAAAACACGACCGTGTTGCTTTGCAGTTTGCGATAAAATTATGGCAAATTCATCTCCCCCATAACGTACAGCAGGATCCGTTCTTCTTACGAAAGATTTGAATATTGATGCTATCTCTTTTAGTATGATATCTCCACTCTGATGGCCGTAATTATCATTTACTTTTTTGAAATCATCAATATCAATCATTATTAATGAAAAACTGTATTTATATCTGTTCGCTCTCGCAATTTCAGCATTCAATAATTCATGAAAAAATTTATGGTTATATAGTCCTGTAAGTCCGTCTACTCTCGAAATTTGTTCAAAGTACTCTCTTTCTGCAGCACGTTTTTCAAGTGTTCTTTTATATAGTGATTTTTCAACGATAATATTAAGATATTCTAAATCTATGGGCTTCGCCAGATAATCAGTTGCACCATTTTTCATACATTCTACGGCAGTTTCTACGGATGGGAACCCTGTCATAACAACAAAATCAGTTCTGGGGGAGATTCCTTTTGCCTTTTTAACAAACTCAACTCCTGAAAGCTTCGGCATCTTCAGGTCAGTAATTATTAAATCATAAACTACATTTCTTATCTTTTCAATTGCAAGCTCAGTATCTGTACAAACAGTGACTTTATGTCCATGATCTTGTAAGGTACTTTTCATAAATTGTACGATACCCTCTTCATCGTCAACTACCATAATGTGAGTTTCTTCAGAATCAGTCTCCTTGGGTAAATGTTTTTTTTCTTCATTTGCCATACTGTTCTCCAATAGTTTATTGACTTACTCTGCCACACTTCATTTATTGTAGCATGGCGTAGAGACTTCAGCTTCAGAGAAAGTTGCCATTTGCGTGAGGGTTTTAACACCGGCTTCAATCAGGCCCATTGCCAGGACCGCCCCAGTACCTTCTCCAAGCCTTAGCTCCAGGTTTAAAACCGCTTTTTTCTGTAATTTGTCCAATGCAATCATATGGCCATTTTCAGTAGATGTGTGAGATGATATGAGATAATCATTGACCTTCGGTTCTATTGCACATGCTATTAATGCGGCGGCAGTAGAGATAAATCCGTCAATCAAGATTGGTGTCTTGTGGCTCGCCGCGGCGAGGCACAGGCCTGCAATGCCGCCTATTTCAAATCCTCCTACTTTTGAAAGGACGTCTATTGGATCAGAAGAGTCGGGTTTGTTAACACTTAAAGCCTTTTTTATGACATTGATTTTTTCTTCTACGCCATTATCGTCTAAACCGGTTCCTCTTCCTGTTACTTTTCTTAAATCTGCTCCTGTTAAACATGCAATTATTGCGCTACTTGACGTAGTATTAGCTATGCCCATGTCACCAGTAGCAACGATATCTATTCCGTTAAGGAGTTCCTCGTTAAACACTTCTATACCCACTTCCAGAGATTTTATAGCCTGTTCTCGGGACATTGCTGGTCCACGTGCAATATTACCAGTTCCGTATCCCACCTTTTTTATCTTCAAACCATCAACAGGTTCAAAATCAGCATTAACACCACAATCAACGACAACAACCCTTGCACCGACATGTTGTGCTAAAATGCATATAGTTGCACCACCATCAAGGAAGTTTTTAACCATTTGCCTGGTTACCTCTTGTGGAAAAGCGCTTACGCCTTCACAGGAGACACCATGATCTCCTGCCATTGTAAAAACAACTTTGTGCCTTATTGTTGCATCAGGTGATCCTTTTATCGAGGCGTAGATAGTTGCAAACTCTTCAAGTCGCCCAAGACTGCCAGTAGGAATGGCTAGATTGTTAAATCTATTTTTTATATCACCATCTAAATCTATCGAGACTTTCTCAATATTTTCTATTGTTTTACTTAATAGTTTCATTGCTTACCATATGAAATATTATTGTGGAGTCGATTGATAATTAGTTTATATACTATTAGTCGTGGGAAATTAATACAGCCATACTCTCAACATTGAAAACAATCGGTCAACGTCAAATGGTTTGGCCAGGTAGTCATTGGCACCAGCTTCAATACATTTAGCACGATCTCCCTTCATCGCCTTTGCTGTCAGTGCAATAATAGGGAGTTTTTTAAATCTATCTTGCTTTCTGATCTCTTCTATGGCAGTGTATCCGTCCATTTCAGGCATCATGATATCCATGAGTACTAGATGGACATCCGGATTATTGTTTAAGCATGTCAACCCTTCTTTGCCATTTTTCCCAATTAATATTTTTATGTCTTTGTCTTCAAGGACCTTTTTGATTGAGAAAACATTTCGCATATCATCGTCCACTACCAGTATTGTTTTACCGGCCATAACTGATTCTCTGTCATGGATCATTCGGAGTATCTTTTGTTGTGCTTCAGGAAGGTTTGCTTCAACGCGGTGTAGAAATAGTGTAGTCTCGTCTAAGAGCTTTCGATGGGAACCTGCGCCCTTCATAATAGTTGTTGCGGCGAATTCGTCTGTTAATTTTTTTTCTTCCTTCGTAAGTTCCCTGCCAGTATAGACAATAACAGGTAGTTGAAAGAGTTCTTCGTTTGTTCTGATTTTGTTGAGTAATTCTATACCTGACATATCGGGAAGGCTAATGTCTAACACCATGCAGTCAAACTTTCCGGTTAATATCTGGTTATAGGCTTCCATGGCGGTTGAGGAAGTCGTAATGCTGACATCTCCGCTGCCGATAACATCGGATATCATTCTTGCTTGTTCCGGATTATCTTCCACTACAAGAAGGTCTTTTACGGGTTTTGATATTATTTTATTAAATTTTTCAAATACCTGGTCAATTACAACTGGGCTTACCGGTTTTGTCACGTAATCTATAGCACCCATTTTTATGGCTTCAAATTTATTGTCAGATGCAGATATGAAATGGACAGGGATATGACGGGTTTCTGGGTTATTCTTCAGCTTTATCATAACAGTCCATCCGTTGATTCCGGGTAGATTTAAATCCAGGATTATACCGCTCGGTTTGTAATAATCTGCGAATTGAAGGCCGGTTTCCCCATCTCCCGCAACCAGACATTTAAAACCATGTTCACGTGTTAAATCCCTCAGGATTTTTAAGAATGCAGGATCGTCTTCGATAATAAGTACAGATTTATCTTCTTCCGAAATTGTTTTTCTGTCATCTTTGATGTTTTCCTCAATCTCTTTTCGGTTAATTTGTTTTTTCTTCTTTTTTCTGCCGGTGTCTGTTTCTGTTTTTACAGATGATGGTGCCGGAGAATTTTCCATTGTTTTTGTTTCTGATTTAAGTGTTTCCGGAAGACAGAGTGTAAAGGTGCTTCCTTTACCATGCGTACTTTTCATATGAATTTCGCCATGAAGCAATTTGGTAAGTTCTTTTGAAATGGAAAGCCCAAGCCCTGTTCCTCCATATTTCCTACTTGTGGTGCCATCAGCTTGTTTAAATGCTTCAAAAATTACTCTTTGTTTTTCTTCCGGAATACCTATTCCCGTATCAATAACGGAAATCAAAATAGACCTGGTTTGATCTAATTTACTCTTTGATAATTCATTTTGACGACTTATTTGCAGGGAAACACTTCCTTTAGACGTAAATTTGAATGCATTAGAAAGGAAATTTTTTATGATCTGATCAACCCTCTGTTCGTCTGTAAGAATATACTCTGGTAATCCATCTGTAATTTCAATATTAAAGCTGAGGCCTTTTTCTTCTGCGGCATGTTGGAAGTTTCGTTTTATATTTTTGCAAAAATCCTGTAAATACATATTATCTATTTGGAGGTCCATCTTTCCCGCCTCTACCTTGGAGAGATCCAGTACATCATTGATAAGATCAAGTAAGTCATTACCTGAAGAATTAATTGACAGAACGGATTCCACCTGATCTTCTGATAAACTGCCGTCTTTATTATCTCCGAGAAGTTTCGATAAGAGGAGAATACTATTTAACGGAGTTCTGAGTTCATGGGACATGTTGGCCAGGAATTCAGATTTGTATTTACTGCTTTGTTCCAGCTCTGACGCTCTTTCTTCAACAATCTTGCGGGTGTCTCTCAGATCCTTATTCTGCTTTTCTACATATTCTTTTTGTTCCTCAAGTTCTTCGTTGATCTGGCGAAGTTCTTCTTGTTGAGCTTGAAGTTTTGATTCAGAATCTTTTAAAGCAATAGTGTTTTCTTCAAGCTCTTCATTGCTTTGGCGGAGAGCCTCTTCGCGTGTCTGAAGTTCTTCTGCCTGTTGCTGTGTCTGTACCAGAAGAACCTCAGTACGATTTCTGGATATAACAGTATTCAAGGCTATAGCAATGCCCTCTGCAACCTGCTCCAGGAAGGTTAGATGGATGTCCTGGAATTCGTGGAGAAATCCCAGTTCGACAACGCCCCTTACGGTGTTATCTAATAGTAATGGGAAGATCAGGATATATTTTGGTGTAGTTTCTACTATGCCAGAATTAATGCTGATAGAATCATCAGGGCAATTTGTTAAAAGAATATGTTTTTTCTCCAATGCCACCTGGCCTACGAGTCCTTCACCGGGCATGAATTCATTCGGGGTATTCTTTCGTTGGGAGTATGCATAACTACCTATTAGTTTAAGGCGACTATCATTACCAGACATATACAGTAACCCAACCTGTGCATTTAGATATTCGGTCAGGCATCCAATAATATTCCTGCCCAATGCTTCAGTATCCTGTTCACCCTGCATTCTTACATTCAGCTCCATTTGGCCAGTCTTGAGCCAGTTATGGGTATCATTCTTTTTCATCGTCAGGCGTAAGTTGGAAATCATATCATTAAAGCTGTCTGCTAATTCACCAATTTCTCCTCTGGATTTTATCTCAATATTATGGTCAAGTTCTCCTTCTGAAACGCTCTTTACCACTCTTGAAAGCGTGGTTATAGGTTTGGTTATACTTTTTGCTATAAAAAAGCATAGTATAAACATTGCTATTGCAGAGCCGCCTGTCAAGCCGGAATAGATGATAACAGAAACTATCTTTTCCGAGGATAACGCTGTCGCTTCTTTAAGAATTTCCTGGAGTTGAACATCTTCGACTCTTTTTAAATCGTCAATTCTTCCTGTTGCGGCAGCAAAAACTAATTCGGGTCTCAGCTCAAAATTACCATAAGCAAGATTTTCACTGATCTGCTTGCGTATATCCATTACGGCCTTAATATTTGATTCGCTCATTTTTTTGCGAAACTCTTTCAATATTTTTTCTGTAATCTGGTATTTAAAAGCAGCTAACAATGCATCCTGTCCTTTAGATACCAGCATCCAGGCGCCCATCTCTGATTGAGTGACGGGTTTATCTTCCGCTACGAAACCGGTCATAATCGCCCTTTCACGGCTTGCCATTTCTTTGGCCATGATGAGATTGACACAGGCCGTAAATGGAAAAGAAAGTTCGGAGTCCTTAATAATTACACTTGCCTCCTGAAATGTTCCTATGATGTCGTCTATTATCTCGGAATAGAGTTCATTGGATTCCTCATTTCCTATTGCCAGTGAAGTAATCTTTTCTCTGATAGAAGGCAGTTTCCACAGTTTTTTTGAAGAAGCATTGATACGTCTGGCAAATTTATAGCCAAGTTTTACCATATCCAATGATTTTATGTCTTCTTCCATGACAGTGTAATACCTGTCAGTCAGTAGTCTCTGCTTTTTCATTGTGGCTTTCATGTTACTTCCATTACTGGCGATGTATCCGGAAGATGATCCACACTCTCTCTGTAATTGGTGAACAACCTGGTTGGCAACTACCATATAATCTGCGATACTCTTAATCTGTTCAGTCTGTTTTTTTGCATCAAATTCACGAAGCAACAGAATTGCCATGAATCCACCTACTATCAAGGCCGGGATCAATGCCAATACTATCAACTGCTTTATCAGCCCTAATCCTGGAGATCGTTTAGACTCTTTCCGCTTTTTCCGAAGATCGTCATTTTTCATATCAAATTCCTAATAGGTTTGGTGGAAAATATTCTTGATAATATCTGTTGTGGAGGCTGGTGGAATAATGATAGCTCTTTTCATGATTCTGCCTTTTAATGTTAGTTTTCCAATACCTGAATTCTATGTTTAATAGGTTCTCTTAATTTCCGAAAATTTTGTGTTTTCTTGATTTGGAAACTTGAATTGTAGCTTTCAATTAAATGCGGGCCATTTGAAGAGGTAATTTTGTTGGTATCCTGTCCATAAGTACATAAATCTTGGGTAATCATCATCTGCTGCTGAGGCGTGAATACCAAACTTGATTGTTCGATTTCCAAATAAATTATCCATTGAACCTTCAAAAATTTCTGCCAGATTAAACATTCTTTTATATTTTATAATTTTTGCTTCCTTTAAACCTGCTATCTCTTTAGCTAAAGTGATTGCGTCATCAATATAGCCCAACTGATCGATCAATCCATTATCTAATGCCTGTTTTCCCGTATATATTCTTCCATCCGCTAGCTTTCTAACATTGTCTATTTTCATATTTCTGCCGACTGCAATAATATTCACAAACCGTGTATACATTTCGTCTACAATGTCGTCTAAGACCTTTCTCTCATCGTCAGACATTTTTTTAAGAGGTGAGCCAATGCTCTTCATATCTCCTGATTTTATAGAATTATCTTCAATACCGTATTTTGCAACAAGATTAGCAATATTGATGAGAGGCATGATTACTCCTATACTTCCGGTAATTGTAGTGGGATGAGCAATTATTTTGTCTGCGGCCGCCGAAATATAATAGGCACCTGATGCCGCAACGTCCTGCATACTGACGATTACTTTCTTATTTGTTTCATCTTTAAATTCTAAGACTTTCTTATAAATAATATCGCTTGCTGTTATTCCTCCTCCAGGACTGTTCATTTCCAATATCACCGCTTTTACATTATCATCATCCCGTGCTTGCTCAAGTTGATGTTTCACACTGTCAACAATGCTTGGTGCTTCCTGGAAAAGTTTCTTTGAAGATTGCCCGGTAATAACACCCTTTAGTGGAATTAGAAGTATTTTGTCAGTACCTGTTCCTCCTATTACGGTTTCAGTAAGTTTTTTGGTACTCTTATCTTCAACTTGTGTTGTAAGAGTACCTTTTACTACGAAGAGTCCCATCAGTGAAATGAATAATACAACACAACAAAGAAAAAAGAATATTGCCATTGAAGTTGAAATCCAGAAACCTACTCTGCTTTTTTTCTTGTTGTCATCCATAATGCTATTCCTAACCTGGGTAATAATAAGGTACGCGACAGACTTGCTTTGTCGGTCATGTGCTACGTGATACTAAGATATTTCTCTGTTTGCGGATTCTATGTAGTCATTAATTCAGGACTCATGTCTCTCCATTCTCCATAACTCTTTTTAGTGTACGGTAGATACTCTATCCCAATATAGTCAAGGGCCTTCCCTACCATGAAATCTACCTGATCATCTATCGTCTTCGGATGGTAATAGTATCCGGGCATGGCAGGTAAGATACACGTTTGCGCCTTTGACAGTTTTAACATGTTTTCCAGATGTATTGGTGTTAAAGGAGTCTCGCGAGGCATGACGATCAATTTTCTTCCCTCTTTTAAAGTAACGCTTGCAGCACGTTGAATAAGATTTGATGCAATACCATTTGCTATTGAACAGAGTGTATTCATACTGCATGGCGCTATAATCATTGCTTTGGTCTTTAATGTGCCGCTTGAGATGGATGCAGCAATATCTGATATGTGGTGGTACGTTATACTGTGATTTTCTCTATCAATGAATTTGCTAATATTGAACTTATCCAGATTTAAGGTGAAATTTAATTCACTTTCTATTACTTGTATGGCGGCTTCTGACACGCTTAAGTGAATAGGATAAGATTTATCACTCAAAGCCTGTAAGAGGCGTTGTCCGTAAACTACACCACTGGCTCCTGTAATACCTACTATTATATTTTCCATTTAAATGATTTCTAATTAAATTTATAACTCGTAAAAACTGCTGTTACAATTCCTTAAGGTTATTCAGGATCAGCTTCTTATTTGGGGTATTATTACAAATTTTAACATGAATTCCAAATCAATTACTCTCTTTATTTATTTTTCTAAACTTTGTAAGAGAACGATCTATTTGGGGTTTGTTGCTTAACTAGTTTATATATCGTGGTTTACAGTGGTATATTATGTATAAGCCTCCTGGATTACCAGGATGTCATAAATAGCGTGTGTATACACTGCAATCCCTAAGCCTCGAAAAATAAAGATTGCAGATAAAACAATTCCGGCAACTAAACGGAATGAGAAACTGCTTATTGAGAAACTATCGCCTGATGGTCCTATGTAATGCATGATAGAAAAAATGAAAGCGCATATTAGTATACTGGAGAGAGAGCCTGCTATTGGATTGGCCCTTAATGCTTTTACTATAATAAAGTAAAGGACGCTTAACAGCAGCATGCGAAAGAGTATCTCTTCATATATGCCCGCTCCTAAAGAAATAATTATTCCTTTTATAAAACTTTGTACATACAGGTTAGTAATATCAAATGGTAAATACCCATGTACAAAAAATAGTGTTACGTATCCAAGGGAAAAACCATAAGCTGCACTCTCAAAAAACATAGGAATAAAAATGCTACAGCTTAAACGATTTTTTTTCTCAATATACAATATCGAACAGAAAGAAATGATGATAATTAAGGAATTGAATACCAAGGTAGCGCTATCACCAAAAAACTCAAAAGGTTTTTTTACGATAATGTCAGCAGCATTTTTTGTTTCGGCACCATAGAGAACTATGCCAATTTCATAAAAAACGAGAAGAGGCAAAATGAAAAGAAAGCTTTTCGGTAGATTTCTTGAACGTGTCAGATAATCATTCATATGAAATAAAGAATTACAAACAACCCAACTGGCCAACAGTAATAGGAGAAAAGATGTAGCTTACCGTTGTTGACAATTCTTATTAAGATGCGTAGGGAAATGTAACCGGATATTGCGGCAACAATACTTCCAATAATCAGGAAAGAAATTTCTTCGTTTTTGAGAGTAATAGTATCTTTTGCCATCATTACCATTGCTCCCAGAATTACCGGTATTACCAGCAGAAAGGAGAACCTTGCAGCGGTTTCTCTGTCAACTCCTCTGAAAGTGGCCGTTGCAATTGTTGTCCCTGACCGTGAGATACCGGGGGTTATTGCAAGCCCCTGTACAGTACCAATTATCAAGGCGTCCAAGACTCCCAAAATTTTTTTGTTACTATTTGTCCTTAAGCTATATTGGGTAAACCAGAGCATCGTACCGGTTACGATTAGCATATATCCTGCAATTCCAGGCTTATTGAAAAGACCCTCGAATGCGTTTCTAAATGAAAATGCTATTATAACTGTAGGTATTGTTCCAATTATTATCAGAAGAAAGATACGTGTATAAGGGTCGTTCTTAAAGATACTAATAATACTTTCACCAGAGAAGATCTTTTTACAGGAGAGGAAAGTATTTCTTAAAATCATGAATATGTCTTTGTAGAAAACGCCAAATATCGCCAAAAGCGTACTGAAATGTAACGCTATTTCCCAAATAACTCCCTGGGTTTCCATATCTAAAAAACTCTTGAATATTACCAGATGACCAGAACTACTGATCGGTAAAAATTCTGTTAAGCCCTGTATTAGTCCCAGTATGATTGATTTTATTAACATATTCTCATCGGATGTTTTTATCGGTCAAATGAGGTAGGCGAATTGATGGAAAGTATATCCGCCACTAGATTTAGTGTCAATAAATTTTGCCCAGATAACAGTAAAATCAACACCATGCATAAGGCAATAAAGAAATAGTGAATAGGGGGTCAACCCCCTCACAACTATACATTTGATTAGCTTTTGCGTATTTTAAAATAAAGTTGACAAAGATACCGTGTATGTTAGAATTTTTTAAGTATTATCAATATTTTTTGAGGGAAATAATGTGATGGTTCACATGGAATTATCAAGGATAATGATATCAGAAACAAGCGACCATCAGATAATTGTCCTTAAAGAAAAAGGTGGTCAAAGAAGTTTTCCGATAGTTATAGGGTTGCACGAGGCATGGGCCATTGACAGAGCAGTAAAAGAGATACCAACGCCAAGACCGCTTACACATGATTTGCTTTCAAGTGTGATAATGCAGTTAAGTGGAGGTGTTGAAAGGATTGAAATAAGTGATTTAAAGAATAATACGTTCTATGCAAAAATAATAATTAGGCAAAATGGTAGTGCTTTAGAGATAGATTCAAGACCAAGTGATGCAATTGCATTGGCTATGCAGGGAAATACACCAATATATGTAGCAACGACAGTCCTCGAAGAAGTCTGCAAGTGGGACAACTTAGAATAACTTAGAATACAAACGTTTGAAATTCGACTAAATCTGGCCTTTTGTGATTTGAAAGGTGCGGTATAGCTAAAAGCAGTTTTTTCAGGAGGGATGGCCGAGTGGACGAAGGCGGCAGTCTTGAAAACTGCAGTCCTGGCAACGGGACCGTGGGTTCGAATCCTACTCCCTCCGCCAAAACAAAAGGTGTACATTAACTCACAAGTTATACAGGATCAAAAGGATGTTTCTTTCATCGTTGGAGAGGTGGCTGAGCGGCTTAAAGCGGTGGGTTGCTAACCCATTGTACTTCTTAATGTGGTACCCCGGGTTCGAATCCCGGCCTCTCCGCCATTTGATCATAACACAGAGGTGGTTTAAGTGTGTTGTCTTTTGTAGTAAAAGCATTCTAAATGGAAGAATGCTGTGTCATTCATTAGTCTGGCAGGAATTACTTCTCTAATTTTAGAAGCCACTTTTTCAGTGGAATTCCTGATGAAAACCCTCCAAGATTTCCATCCGTACGTATAACTCGGTGACATGGTATTATCGGCGGTACAGGATTTTTCCCTACCGCGTTTCCCACTGCCCGGACTGCATTTAAATTGCCTATTTCACTGGCAATCCATTTATAGGTCCTGAGCTCTCCGTAAGGTATCTTGCTGACTTGGTTCCAAACCTTTTTTTGGAATGTTGTTCCGATACTTACATCTAATATAGATTTAAAACTTACTTGATCACCATTGAAGTAATCAAGTAGCTCATTTATTGCGCTCTTCAGTTTTTTGTCATCTCTGATCGGCATTTTCGTGAATTTTTTTCTTAGAAATGATTGAAATGCAACCTCGGAGATCTTTGAAAGGTTAATATAGCAAACACCATTAATAGTTTTTGCAACAAAGACAGGGCCGAATGGTGAGTCGAAGCTGGAGTAATGGATTATGTCTGTCATCCGCTTTTATGACCAAAAGTCAGTTTGATTCCTTTTATAAATCCGATTATTACAGAAGTTATAAAGAGGATGGTTAGCAGCATTGAAATAATATAAGTGACTATTCTCCAGGAATTCTGTAATGCTTGATCCCACCATTTATAATCCAGTAGTGATATCCCAGATATCTCAAGAAAAAATAGAGCCGTTCCCAGGATAATAAAACCCAACACTATATACTTTATCTCACGAGTGTGTGGCGCCATAGATACGGTGAAAATGATAGATGCAATTGTGAATAAAATAGAGCTTATACTATGAAATCCGCTCTTCCAGAATGCTTCAAGTGTCAGCCATATCATGTCCAGAAAGTTTTTTGCATAATCAAATACCAGCTTCATGGAGAATACCATTTCATTTGGTAAGGATTCATTTACCTGTATAGGGTTGTTGAGAATGATAGAGGTTATAATCAGGGCAGAAGCACAGCCAAAGATAGAGGATGTTGATATGAAAAAATCAAAAAAATATGGGATTTTTGGCCTGTCGTACTGTATACCGCTGTCTTCAATTTTAAAAATATTAAGTTCTTTTATGGTAGTGCCGGTAGCCAGACAAAGCAAGGCATGGCTTAGTTTGTGTATTACCGTACCGGGGAGAAGAAACGATTTAACGATTTTTACGTTTAGATACTTCGACCACAGCTTTTCAATGCCGAAGCTAGTGAAAACAATCACAATGAAACCAAAAGCAAAAGCCAAGTATACCGTTTCGGGGCTCCTCGTATGTCGTGGATAAAGTTTATATAGTATGAAAAAAAGTAAAATCATTTTTTTGTTTTTACTTTTTAATGTAATATTGACTGACGGCCTTGCAGATTAGCAAACCTTTTAAAAGATGTCAATTATATAATAACACTTCTGATTGGTATAAAATAAGGGTTTTATGGGGTTTTTTAGGTTAAGTTTCATTTAGATGTGTCGATATTAATAGTAGGTGATATGTGAGAAACTTGTTGTTCCTGGAGACACATAACAATGTATCAACAGAATAATGTCGGTAATAGTGCAAAATTTACAGTGGAGGAGCTTTTGTCGATGTTCAAAACGGAAGCGCAGTCTATATGTAAAAAACCTGAGGACATCCTTTCTATAGCCGAAAGTACATTAAAGGATTTTATCAAGTGCTATAGTAAGTATGTAAGGATTGTTTGAAAAGATATTATTTCAGAATCAAACAATTCAGATTATAACAGGTTTTCTATTATTTTCTTTTCAGGTTTGAATTTATTCAATTGACTTAATCCAAGGTGTTCTATTGCCACTTCTATAAGATTGTTCTTAACATTATTACCTGTGTAAAATGCACCGGCTTCTAACAGAGCTTCTTTTGGAACAAGGCCAATTATTTCACTTCCGGTTGCCTCTATACCATGTGCTTTGGCCTGGGCCTTTATGGATTCAAATACTTCGTGCATGGAGGTTTCTTTGTAATTAGTCAGGTTCAAGGAGACTTGTGTTATATTGTATTCATTTAGTTCTACGCCTATTGCCTTTACATATTTTAAAATCCCTGGAACTCTTTTCTTCTTCCCTGCTTTGTCGATTATCATAGAGCCGGACTCTCTCACCTTTTTTGCAATCTCGTTAGCTACGTTCACTTCTCTGGTATTGAGGTTTACGTTATAAGCAATCAGGAAAAATCTTGATCCAATCACTGTGGCGCCAGATCTCCTGACCTTATCAGTGTATTTTGTAGGTCCGTAATCTGGTATCCAGTCTTTCAGTTTTTGTTCCAGTCCTTCATATTCACCTTTTCTGATATTCTCAAGGTTTTTTCTCTCTGCTGACCTTGCAGAATCTTCATATAAATATACAGGAATACCCAGCTTCTCACCTACATCTTTTCCCAGTTCATTTGATAATTTTACACATTCATCCTTTGTTACATTGGCGACAGGTATTATGGGGCAGACATCCGTTGCGCCAATTCTCGGATGCTCTCCCCTTTGCCGTGACATGTCTATCAGTTCAGCTGCCGCGGCTATCGCTTTGAATGCTGCCTCTTTTACGCAGAGTGGATCTCCGGCAAAGGTAATTACCGTTCTGTTGTAGTCTTTGTCAGGTTCGACGTTCAAGAGTTTAACATTCTTGGTTGATTGTACAGATGATGCAATTTTGTATATAACATCGGCATTTCGTCCATCACTGAAGTTTGATACGCATTCGATAATTTTTTTGTCCGTATTGATCATTTTATTTAAACCGGATCATATCCAGACCCGCCAAAAGGATTACATCTTATGATTCTCCAGATTCCCTTCAATAATCCTACAACAATACCTCTTTTTTCAATTGCCTCTACCGCATACTGTGAACATGTTGGGTAGAAACGGCATGATGGCTGTGAGATTGGTGACAGGATTATCTGGTACACTCGTATGAATTTAACAATTAAATATTTCATTTTTTTAACTTATCGTTAATTTGTATCAGGATCATTTTGAATTTCTCTTCGACGACCTTTAGCGTGAGTTCTGTTAACCCTGGTCTTGGAATTACAACGATGTCTGCACCACTCTCCAACAAGCTTTTGTTCAATCTATATGCTTCTCGAAGAATTCGTTTAAATCTGTTGCGCCTGGGTGAATTACCAAATTTTCTTCCCACTACTAGGCCTAGCCGGGAGACAGAGTTGCCATTCGACATCGCATATATCTTTAACTGATTATTGCCATATCTCTCGCCATTGTCAAAAACATGCTGAAATTCTTTTCGTTTTCGTAAGCGCTCTTTCTTGGAGAAACGTTGATCCATTTTTTTAATATTATAGTTTTAAATAATATATTCAAGGAGAAACGCTTCTCTCTGATTACTAGCCGCCTCGTTCTGTATTTTAACTTGACAGTATGTTCTTTGCTGCTAAAATATTCTCTTAATATGGACTCTCTAGATTTCTCATCAAATCTCCAAAACTCATCATAAAGGAAAGACAATAGTATTTAGCGTAAGGCATTGCTGCGCTTGCTGTTAGAGGAAAATAATTGGAAACTCTTGAACAAACGAGAATAGAAAAATTAAACAAACTCAGGGAAAAGGGTGTTGATCCTTACGGTGCAAGTTACCATAACGCCACACCTTTAAACGAAGTAATAGAGAATTACTCGGAGGAAGAAGAGGGGAAGAAGGTAAAATGCGCTGGCAGGATCATGACCATGAGGCGCCAAGGTAAGGCTTCATTCCTTCACATAAAGGACTGGACCGGCAAACTTCAGGTTTATGTGAAGATGAATACTGTAGGTGAAGAAAAGTATGAAATTTTTCGCATGCTGGATCTGGGAGACATAATCGGTGTAGAGGGTGGAGTACTTAAGACTCGAACCGGTGAAATAACAGTCTTTGCTGACGACATTACCGTACTTTCCAAGGCCCTGCTTCCACCACCAGAGAAATGGCATGGTTTGAAAGATGTTGAAATCAGATATAGGCAGCGTTACATTGACCTCTCATCAAATGATGATGTGATGGCGCTTTTTTTGAAGAGATCTAGCATTATAAAATCAATCAGAAATTTTCTTGATAATAGAAAGTTTGTTGAAGTTGAAACTCCCATGATGCAGCCTATCCCAGGGGGCGCGGTGGCAAAACCTTTTATTACCCATCATAACGTCTTGGATATGGAATTGTTTTTACGAATAGCACCAGAATTGTATTTAAAGAGACTGCTTGTTGGAGGAATGGAGAGAGTTTATGAAATCAATCGTAATTTTCGGAATGAAGGTCTCTCGACACGGCATAATCCGGAGTTTACGATGATGGAACTCTATCAGGCATATAGCGACTATAACGGAATGATGGAACTAACTGAAACTCTGATTTCCGGCTTGGCGCACGATCTTTACGGTACTTTCGAGATTCCCTACGGTGAACGAACATTAGACTTATCGCCTCCATGGCAAAGGAGTACATTTTCTGAGCTATTGTCTAAGCATGCTTCAGTTGATTTAGACGATGAAGAGGGGTTGAAAGCTAAAGGCAAAGAACTAGGTATGGAGGTTGAAGGCGTTCACAAGGACATTATTGCTGAACATATTTTTGGAGAGCTTGTTGAAAAAGAGCTGTGGAATCCAACATTCGTAATTGACTATCCTGTCAGCATTTGTCCGTTAACAAAATCCTGCGATGATAATCCTGATCTTGCACAGAGGTTTGAAATGTACATTGCGACAATGGAACTCGCCAATTCCTATTCAGAACTCAATGAGCCGCTTGAACAAAGTAAGCGATTTCACGAACAGGTAACTGATGATGATACAGAGGGAAAGATAGACGAAGATTTTCTAAAGGCGCTCAAATATGGAATGCCGCCTGCCGGTGGTTTAGGAATCGGGATTGACAGACTGGTAATGATCCTGACAAACAGTGCTTCCATTAGAGATGTAATTTTGTTTCCATTATTGCGACAGCAATCTTGATAAAGTAGGGTTGGTTTCCCCGCCTGAATAGCGAAGTCGGGCAGGTTATCCACCGATTTTAAATTTCCTATATACTAAATTATTTGTAAAAATTTAAGAATATGTTAGAAGAGATTGATAACGGTTACTTGTGCGCAAACGAAATTCGCAAGGAATATAAAATTGGCAAAACGTCTGTCCGTGTACTCAACGGGGTAAACCTGGACGTAAAAAAAGGTGAGATATTAATCATTTTGGGGGCTTCAGGTGCAGGCAAAAGCTCACTCCTTCATATCCTGGGTATACTGGATACACCAACTACAGGTCATGTGAGTTTTAAGGGTGAAAATCTGAGTGTTATTGGGCAGAAGAAATTAGCTGAAAAGCGGAACCGAATATTTGGTTTTGTATTTCAGTTTTATCATCTTTTACCGGATTTTAATGCATTAGAAAATGTCCTGATGCCTCGCCTGATTGGTAGAAGATTTTTTAAGACAACATCAAAAAAAGAGCATACAGAAAAAGCAATACAGCTTTTAGATCGTGTAGGTCTTAAAGATAGAATAAATCATAGACCAAACGAACTTTCAGGTGGAGAAAAGCAGAGAGTTGCAATCGTCAGGGCTTTAATGAATGAGCCTGAGATACTGTTGTGTGATGAACCTACAGGCAATCTTGATACAAAGTCAGGAAGTGAAATCCAGAAATTGATTTGGGAATTGAATGAAAAGACGAAGCAGACCGTGGTAATCGTTACTCATGATGAAAGATTTACGAAATTGGCAAGTCGTGTAGTCAGGATGGCTGATGGCAAAATTATTGATTATTCCAGCAACTGAAAGGAACACTATAGTAGATGGAGCCTAAGGTATATATAAATGGAAAGTTATACCCAAAAGAAGATGCTAAGGTTTCTGTCTTTGACCATGGTTTGTTATACGGTGATGGAGTCTTTGAGGGGATTAGATGTTACAATGGTTCGGTATTCAAGTTATCAGAACATATAGACAGGCTTTATGATTCCGCAGAAGCAATTGCCCTGGAAATAGGGTTGACCAAGGATGCACTTAAGAATGCCGTTTTGGATACACTAGAGGCTAACAACTTAAGAGACTCTTATATTAGACTGGTAGTAACCAGGGGAGTAGGGAAGCTTGGTCTTGACCCTTTTAATTGTGAGACACCACAACTTATAATTATAACAGATACTATCCAGCTCTACTCTAAAGAGTTATATGAAAAGGGTCTTGATGTAATTATAGTCCATACAATTCGCAATCATCCTGATGCACTTAGCCCCACGGTGAAGTCCATGAATTATCTTAATAATATTCTGGCAAAGATCGAGTGTATTAAAGCTGGTGCTGCCGAAGGTATCATGTTAAATAAAGATGGTTATGTGGCAGAATGTACCGGAGACAATATTTTCATAGTAAAAGATAATGAAATTTTCACACCTCCTGTTTCTGCAGGAATTCTGATTGGAATAACGAGAAATGTTGTTATTGAACTTGCGAAAGAAGCAGGCACTACGGTCAGAGAGGAGCAGCTGACTCAGGAAGATTTATACAATGCTGATGAATGCTTTTTGACGGGAACTGCTGCAGAAATCATTCCCGTAGCTAATATAGACGGAAAGAAAGTATCCACGGGAAAACCGGGTAAAATTACTCTCAGTTTATTAAAAAAATATCAAGAACTTACTTCGGCACATTCTTCTGTGTAAGCACACTTCCTTGCCTCTTTGTAAACAACGTTTCATAAAGGATCATGCCAACTCCTACACATATAAGAGCATCCGCAATATTAAACGTTGGCCAATGATATCCAAAACCCAAATGGACATCTATAAAATCTCTTACATGATGGTGGAAGATTCGGTCCCATAAATTTCCTATAGCACCTGAGAGTATCATGCCAAAAGCAATATCGGGAAATAAGCCGGATTTGTCAAAAGTCCTATAAAACCACAGGATGGCACCTATAGCTGCTATACAAAAAAAAATGAGGGTGTTGTTTCTGCCTTGAGCAAGGCCCCAAACAACACCCTCATTTCTACTGCAAACAAACCCTAAAAAACCTTTTATAACTACAAATCTTCCCGCATCATTAAGTTTTGCAAATACTATCCACTTCGTCATAAGATCAAGAAGAATACCACAAAAAGCAACAATCAAGAATAGTGTAGTATTTTTCGAAATCTTACAATTAACCAGCTTTCTCTTCTCCCTCTTCCAGCCTTTGACACGCTATACAGTTATGTACATAAGGCAATGCCGTAAGGCGTGCCTTTGAAATTTTTGTTCCGCATTCCTCACAAGAGCCATAAGTTTTGTTGCCTACCCTTTCCAAGGCATTATCTATGGCTTTTAATTCCTCTTCTCCATTTTGAATCAACCCAATGGTTAAGTCACGCTCGTAATTATCGGTACCTACGTCAGCCATGTGGATAGGAACATTTGACAGATCTCCTGATGCGTCTTGTCCGGATTTCCCTAATGCTTCATCCTCCATAAAAGTTACATTACCAACCAGTTTTTTCCTGAGATCTAAAAGTATTCTTTTATATTGTGCTAATTCTGCTACTTTCAATTTACCCCTCCTTTACCAGTCTAGCTTACTAAAACAGACGGTATCGTAATACACTCCTTTAGTCATTAAAAGAGTATTTATCTGAAATTTGGCTTGAATATAACCAATAAAAAAATAAAGTCAAGGGATTTTTAACGACCTGAAACTACATTAAATTTTTTTTTTGAGTGCATAAAAAAAAACTGACTTGATTATTTTAATAATATGTTGTATTACGGGTACAGTTTCTTAAAGATGAAGTTTATATTTGTATATTTTCACCGTAACATTAAAGTAACAGTTATGTTGTACTGCTACATTGAGTTAGAAAGAATTTTTTTGTAATTTTAGGAAAAATGCATAACAAAACACACGAAATCATACTTGTTGTAGATTTTGGTTCACAGTACTCTCATCTGATTGCAAGGAGAATCAGGGAACAAAACGTCTACAGCAAAATCGTATCACATAAAATAACACCTGAAGAGATCAAACAACAGAACCCTAAAGGCATAATTTTGAGTGGCGGACCTGCCAGTGTTTATGCTTCAGATGCACCACGATGTAATGATGAAATACTTTTTATGGATATTCCGATTTTAGGAATATGTTATGGGTTTCAATTGGGTAGTCAAATATTAGGTGCTGAAATAAAATCAGCAGAAAATAGAGAGTATGGGAATACCAAATGTACCATTAAAGACCATACATCTCTTTTTGATTCACTGGACCGTTCTATAGATGTCTGGATGAGTCATGGTGATCAGGCAATGGCACTCCCGGATGATTTTCAGTCACTAGCATATACGGATAATTGCCCATACGCTGCCGCAAAACATAACAAAAAAGACTTCTATGGAGTCCAATTTCATCCGGAAGTTACGCATACCCCATCCGGTAGTAAAATACTGAAAAATTTCCTTTTCAAAATCTGCAATTGTTCTGGTGACTGGGAGATGAATTCCTATATAAAGAGTGCGGTAGATAAAATCCAAGAGCAGGTGGGAAAAGAAAAGGTCATCTGTGGTTTATCGGGAGGCGTAGATTCTGCCGTTGCCGCTGCTCTTATATACAATGCGATAGGCAGTAATCTTTCATGCGTTTTCGTAGACAATGGATTACTGAGAATGAACGAATCTGAAAGTGTAATTGAGACCTTTAAAAAGAATTTCAAGGTAGATTTGCATTTTGTTGATGCAAGGGACAGGTTTTTAGAAAAATTGTCAGGTGTAACCGATCCGGAGCAAAAACGAAAGATTATTGGTCATGAATTTATTGATGTTTTTAAGGATGAAGCAAATAAAATTGCCGATATTAAATACCTGGCACAGGGCACCCTGTACCCGGACATTATAGAAAGCGTTTCCGTGCATGGTGGCCCTGCTGTTACTATTAAAAGCCATCACAATGTGGGAGCGCTGCCTGCAGAATTGGGTTTTGAACTTGTCGAACCTCTCAAAGATCTTTTTAAAGACGAAGTTCGAAAAATGGGTTCTGAGCTTGGGCTGCCGGATGATATCTTATGGAGACATCCGTTTCCCGGTCCCGGTCTTGCCATAAGGATAATAGGAGACATTACAGAAGATAGATTGCAGACCCTCAGATATGCGGATGCAATAATGATACAGGAGATAAAATCGGCAGGTCTTTATGGGAAAATTGCTCAGGCATTTGCCGTCTTCTTACCGGTGAGTACTGTTGGTGTTATGGGAGATGAGAGAAGTTACGAGAACGTTATTGCTCTTAGGGCAGTTGAAACAACCGACTTTATGACAGCAGACTGGGTAAAAATACCATACGAAGTACTGGCCCGTATTTCAAGCCGTATAATTAACGAGGTCAGAGGTGTAAACCGTGTTGTTTACGACATCAGCTCAAAACCACCAAGCACCATTGAGTGGGAGTGATTTGAAGTAACAGCAACTCTCAAATATTAGTGTCTGTTCCCTATTATTTAGTAATCTTCCCAAGGCATGTTATACCATGCGGCATACTCTAAAATTGCATTTTCTGCTATACTATAATTCTCACCTCGTGCGGACTCCCGTCCGTTCAAAATCCCTGCTTCACTACACAAACCATCTATCAAGCCAAATACCATTTCAAACTCATCAGATTGTTCCTGGGCGAGGTATGGCTCTTCATTAAGCGTTATCAACGCTTGAGAAAGAGTACCGTCTTCGCAATGAGCCGGTAATCGCTTGACTGCAAATCTCAATATTGATGCAATTACTACACATAATCTATGAGTACGAGCGTCAGGGCCAATTTCCTTTAAGAAAAAAAGAAATGATAAAAAATGCTGTTCTCCGATAATTTCCTTAAATTCATCAATCAATTTGTTCATGTTATTTGCCAGTCAAACACTTGTATGCACCCATAAGCTGTTTTGTAATATTTCCCGGTATTCTTTTTCCTATCTTATAATTTTCCATCTTTGAGACAGGCATTATTTCCATTAAAGAATTAGTAATAAACACTTCATCAGCATTTAGTAAAGCCTCTACCTTGAAGAGCTCTTCTCCTGCAGGAATACGACTGTCTTTACAAATATCGAGTACCGTTCTCCTTGTGATTCCCGACAGGATATTTGTATTGAGTGAAGGGGTAACAACATTCCCATTATTTACAAGAAAGATATTACTTACCACACACTCGGCTACATATTCATCTGTATTCATGATAATCGCCTCATGAGCAGATCTTTTTTTTGCCTCTTCTTTCAACAAAATACTTGTCAGTAGATTCGATGACTTATGACAGTAGATGGGGCTTGATGTGCTTCTTCTGTAATTTGAAATAATCAGGGACATTCCTTCATCATAAAGTTTACTATCATATTGTGTAAGTGGTTTTACCTGAATCAGGGTTGTTGGGTTGATATTATCATCCATTTGAAGCCTACCGCCGCCTGTGCCCCTTGAAAGCGTAATTCTGATATAAGCGTCCTGACTACGGTTTTTATCAATCAGTTCATTTATCCGCTCACCTATGTCAGCATTTGTATAGTCAAAAGAGATTTTGAGCTGCTTTGCAGAATGACGCATCCGTTCTAAATGCTCGGCAAGCTTAAAAGGTTTCCCCTTATATGAACGAAGCGTTTCATAAATACCGTCACCGTAGAGGAACCCTCTATCATTTGTTGAAACATTTCCCTCTGTCTCTGGAATTATCTTGTCATTTAAAAATATGAATTTTGTCATAATATTAAATATGTAGGGCGCGTTTCTAACGTGCCGAATCTTTAATCATCGGGTTTAGAAACCCTACCTACATGCTATTGTAACTGGAAAATAGTAAGTAGAACTATGTGTCCTTTCTTTCGAAAGGACTTCAAAACTCTCTACTCAAGAGTCTCTATTAATGCTCGGGCTTTATGCAGTGTTTCTTGATATTCGTCCTCAGGGTCGGAGTCCGCAACTATTCCACCACCAACCTGAAAAAAGATATGATCATCTTTTACTAAGAATGTTCTTATCGCGATGTTTAAATCGATGTTTCCATTAAAGCTCAAATATCCCATTGCGCCGGTGTATACGCTGCGTTTAGTGGGTTCTAATTCATCTATAATCTGCATAGCCCTTACCTTGGGTGCTCCGGTTATTGAACCTCCCGGAAATGTAGCCTTTAGCAAGTCGATGGCGTCATATCGAGAATGAAGTCTTCCTTCGATTGTCGCGACAAGGTGATACACTGTAGGATGTTCCTCCAGAGCTTTCTTCTCTATTACTTTTACTGTATCGTAATTGCACACCCTCCCAAGATCGTTTCGTTCGAGGTCTACAATCATTGCTAGTTCTGCATCATCTTTCTTACTTGAAAGTAACTCTTCCTTCATTTTTCTGTTTTCATCAATGTCTTTTCCTCTGGGTCGGGTACCTTTGATTGGCATTGTTTGTATCTTTCTTACCATACCCTCACTCTGTTTACCGGTACTGTCCGTCATGTTTTGCAACAATAGAAACCTCTCCGGAGACGAACTGATCACCTGCTTATTGTCAAACTTCAAGTAACATGAAAATGGTTCCGGATTTATGTCTCTTAACCTTTTATATATATCGTAAGGTGACGTTTCTATCTGTGTTTGAAAGCGCTGTGAAAGATTAACCTGATAAATATCTCCCGCATTGATATACTGTTTTGCACGTTCTACGGCCGCTAAATAGTTCTCTTTAGAGAAATTACTTATTATCTTTCGTTTTATCCTGCTTCCGTTAAATCGCGGTTCTTCTTCATAAGGTATATTCGATCCATTACGAATCATCCTTAAAACATGGTCAATTCTTTTCTCTGTACTTTTATGAGAATCCTGATTAACATTTACCGATAGTAAAAAACATCTGTTCTCAAGATGATCAAAACCAATAATTGTGTCATAAAAGCTGAAACACATTTCCGGGAATTCAATGTCATCGATTGTGGTATCAGGAAGTTTTTCGATGTAATGGCATAAGTCGTAGGAAAAGTATCCAACAGCGCCACAGGTAAACGGGATAGACTCAAAACTGTCTTCCAGATGGAAGCTGCTTAAGTGATGTCGCAACTCATCAAAAGGATTCCCGGTTTTTCTGGTAATACTATGACGACTTTGCGTCAATATATTACTGCCTTTTGACATAACGGTTAGAAACGGATCGTACCCTATGAATGAGTACCTTCCAGTTTTTTCATTGTTATCCGCGCTATCAAGGAAAAAGTTTTTTGAGTGGGTCTGAGTATGATGAAATATCTTCAACAAGTCAGTACTTGGATCTAACTCCCTGATTATTAATTTTTTTCTGGTTTTGTTTACAAAGTTTGCCATATAATTTCTAAGAAATAATGTTTTACAGAGCAACGCTAAGCTTTGTAGAATAATAGTATGATATGTTATGTGATATAAAAACTTTAAGTCAAGCTTTTTTCGAATTTATTCAGTAATTATTCATAAATAAAACAATATGCTTATCAGACTTATTTTATTGTTTACGATTATACCATTAATAGAATTGTATCTTTTGATACAGGTCGGAAGGTATTTGGGATCTTTCCAGACAATAATGATCGTGCTTATAACCGGCATAATAGGAGGTTTACTTGCCAGAAGCCAGGGCTTAAGTGTTCAAAGGCAAATAAGAGTGGATTTGCAAAATGGAATCATCCCAACAGACAGCCTTATTGATGGTTTCTTTATTCTGATTGCCGCTACGCTGTTAATCACACCGGGAATGATAACAGATGTGTTTGGGTTTATCTTAATGATTCCATTCTTCAGAGGTTGGTTGAAAAAACGGGTAAAGGAGATTTTGAAACGGAAGTTTGAGTCTGGTAAATTTCAATATTATTCTAACCGTCAGTCTGTAAATTGGAAAGAAGAAGATAGCTTTTGATTGCGGGTTAGCTGTTTCAGTTCTCTTTCAAACTGAGCTTAGGCGCTTCCTCTGTTGGCAATGTTTCCTGCTCGAACTCAGCCCCGACAGAGGAAAAAAATCTTTTCTTGACGGCATCTGAAGTTACCTTTAATAGAGAAGTCCTGTCATTCGCATCACCAAGTATCCCGAGATTAATTGCTCCGGCTGCCATCGTTGCATGGCCGCCAGAATTTAATTCACCAAATGCGCTTTGCAGAATCAGCCCCAGGTTCACTCTTGAGTCCCTGCTTCTTGCAGATAATTGGACTTTATCTTCATTAATTCCAAAAACAAGGACCGTGTACACGCCCTCTAACTGCAACATCATTTCTGCCGCCTGTGGCAGGGCATCCCTGTCGTTAATAAATTCTACAAATGACGCAAGGTAAGAACCCCTGATTTCTTTGTTTCTGATTGCTCTTCCAATAATATCCAGAGTTTCTAAACCCATGGGGGGGTGCTCTAACTGGCTCATAATATTTTTGTCAACCAGTGGTGAAAGGTATGACGCTGCATTCAAATCATCAGGAGAAGTATTTCTGGTAAACTCTTTTGTGTCCGTACGAATTCCATATAATAATGCCGTAGCAAGCGATGCATCCGGTTTCAGATTTAACTGACGAATATACCTGGTCATAATTGTAGCGGTTGCACCTATGTTAGTTTGAATATCAACAAAATCTCCTTTAACCGAACTTATATCTACCTGGTGATGATCAAATATTAAATTAGGTATAACATCTTCAGGCAATATGTTGTTTCTTGCAGGAATCGATGCTTCTATCAATGCAATCATACCCGCAGACCGTACTACTTCCATTACCGCTTCTTTTGTTTTTATATTTATTAAATCCATATTTAACAAATTAATTAACACCTTATTTTTCTGGTGACTGATATTACCACCATAATAGAGTTTACTTTCCACATCACAGTACTTGCAGATATATTGTAAAGTAAGCCCTGATGATATAGCGTCAGGGTCAGGATTGTCTTGTAGAAAGATTGCCAACTCTTTACCGTTTGATTCCTTGATCTTGTTAACTAATGCAAAAGCGGAATGTTTCATCTTGGCATTTTCAAACGCGGACAATACGTTATTAGTGAGGACATCCCCCGTATTCAATATCATGTCAGCGCCGTTTGACTCCAGCGCTTCAGCCTCTTCGTTATTATATGCCTTTACCAGGACAAAATTGTTTGGCAGTTTCTCCTTTAATCTCTTAACCAACAACAGATTACCATCAAAATCACCGGTAAGGATTGCAAAGATATTAGACTCTTTGCAGTACTGAGGGTCTAAATCAAAAGATTTCATATCTGATACAACTACATGGAAATGCTTCTCTCTCCATGAAGACAAAGCGTTTTCATCCTTATCGACAATTAATATATCTTTGCCTGATTTGCTCAATGCATCTGCTACTGCATTTCCCGTGACACCACACCCAAAAATAATGTACATAAAATCTTCTCCGACTACTAACAACTTAACATATCAATATAAAATGGTTACTTCATATAATACCGCGTCAAAATAGTTCTTGTGTGCGGGATGGTAAACTTTTTCTATTCCTTCAGTTGCTGTTAAATATGACAAAACAAATTAGACGTTATGCTAATTTATTATACTGGTGACTGGGATATATGACTTGCTCTATATGTAAAATACTTTTACGTATGTGTTTTTTAAGAATTCTATCAGGAAAGAAATGCAAACAAAAGAATCTAATAATTATACTTTTGATTGACAAAACTGTCAATATTAAAAAATGGAGGTTACAGGCTTTACATTTTAACAAGATTTATGCGATAATTCACACTGATAGATTTACGCTTTTCATAACTTTCTTATTTAAATATATGAGTATCCTGGAAATCGTTTCAAAGGTAGATATAAATGAAGACTTATGGAATGAGTCTTTAGAAGAGCACAGCATAGTACCCGATGAGTTTGACGGAACTATTTACTATCGGGTAGTTAAAAAAGTGGGACCGTTAAAAAAAGGGACAGTGGTAACTGATTCAGGAATAATCTATGACTTCCCTCGTATTGCAAGAATCTTACATCTGGAAAATGGTATCAAGCGGGCTTTTAGTAATCCTTTTTTTGTAGAGGAAAAGGTGGACGGCTATAATGTGAGGATTGCGAAGGTCCAGGACCAGGTGTTTGCCTTTTCCAGAGGAAGCTATGTTTGCCCGTTTAGTACCGATAGATTGGTAGATTTTTTTAACTATGAAAGTTTCTTTAACGAAAATCCTGATCTGATTGTATGTGGTGAAGTAGCAGGGCCTGAAAATCCATATAACGGAGAATCACCTCCTTATGTGACTGAGGATGTTGGTTTCTTTGCATTTGACATAAGAATTAATAATAGTGATCAGCAAGTTCCTTTGGAAAAGAGATATAAGCTGTTTGATGAATTTGGAATTCCAACGGTTACACGGTATGGCAGATATACTCCTTCAGACATTAAAGATTTGAAAAGACACATCAATGACTTGAACGAAAAAGGTTGTGAGGGCTTTGTGTTTAAACCAACAGACCCATCTGAAACAACAGTGAAATATGTTACAGCGGGGTCGTGTCTGAGGGATATGAAAGTGACTTCTTCCTTAATGACAGAATATCAAGCAGAGTTTTTTACAAGCAGAATGTTAAGATCACTTTTTTATCTTCTTGAGAACGACTTAGATTTAAATGAAGAATTTCTTAAAAAAACAGGAGAAGCCTTACTGCTGCCGCTTTTTGAAAGTGTGAAGATGGTGGCAGGTGGAGAAATGATAACTGAAAAATTTAAAGTAAGATTCAACAAAAAGCAGAATATCAAGAAATTGTTTGAACATTTTCATAAGTGTAAGGTAGATGCCAATCTGGTCCGTCAGGAAAAAATTGGAAAATACTGGCATGTAGAGTTTATGCGTAGATGCTTTCCTTCATATGAAGCGATTCAAAAATACTGGGATGGTAATTTACATTTTGATTAGACTGTTTATGATTCCACGAAGATTACGTGATTCGACATAACGAATCCCCAGCTTATCTGCCCAGGTTATTATTCCTTTATCAGCAGTAACCAGAATACCCTCCAATTCCTTTGCCAATAGTATTAAATCGACGTCCTCCTTGCTGTCAATTATTCCCTCTCTCAATGCTGAGCGGTACTTTCTCCTGAGGTTATTTATCGTATCCGGTCCGTTATCGTTTACTACTTCTCTCACCGCCTGTTCTGCAACCCTTAAGCCCTTATCTATTCGATGACGGACATCTTCTATTAATTCATAAAGCAGGAAAGCAGGTACATTCATCTCATATTTCTTTGGTGGTTTTTGGAAAATTCTAACCTGAAGATCCTTTGGTATCTTGTCAAAATCTACAAAATTCATGAGCTCTTCATAAATCGATGGAGGCATATAAAAATTAGGACCTTCCAGTTTCTTTGTCAGTTTCAAGAAGTTTTTTAGAGCAGTAGTTGGTGTTCTTCCAAATATAATATATACATCTGGGTTTGTGAAAATGCTTGTATCTATAACAAAACATTCTTCTTTTAAGTTCTTTATTTTCTTAATTTTTTTCATCTTAAATAAAGAGTATTTATTCCAATTCAATTCAGGTTGTGAGTATAATTATTAAACAGTCCTGATGCAAGTAAAACCTATGCATTTAAAAACTTATCGCTTTCTTGACACGGTTTACTGTGGTGTTATAATTTGGGTATAAATCTTTTTAAATCTATGAGAAAAAATGAAATTTATTGCCCTTATTATAATCGTGATTATCATAACATGTATATTTTATAGTTTCCGTCCTTTTATAAATAGGGAGGATGTTTCTATTGCAAACGGCAAGGAAACAAAATCTACAAAAGAAGACTATGCTCTACAAAGAAAGATAATGGTAGAGCAACAAATAGTGGCACGAGGTGTAAAAAACAAAAAAGTCCTCGATGCAATGACTAGTGTACCGAGACATCTGTTTGTTCCGGAAAGATATAGACACGGTAGTTACTTTGATCAGCCATTACTAATAGGATCAGGACAGACTATTTCCCAGCCATATATTGTGGCTCTGATGACTGAAATGCTTGATGTTGACAATGATGATGTCGTACTTGAAATAGGAACAGGTTCAGGATACCAGGCTGCTGTCTTATCTACCATCGTTAAGGAGCTATATACGATAGAAATAATTGAAGAGTTAGGGCTTCAGGCAACTGAGCGGTTGAAAAAACTTGGATATGATAATGTAAAAGTTAAGATATCAGATGGGAGTCTCGGCTGGCCTGAAAAAGCACCATTCGATGCCATAATAGTTACAGCCGCTGCACCGAAGATCCCTGATCCATTAATAAAGCAACTCAAACCGGGAGGGAGGATGGTCATTCCTGTTGATAATAACTATTATAGTCAGGACCTTCTGATTGTGGAAAAAGATGAAGATGGAAATATTGTAACAAGGAATACCATTCCAGTGCGGTTTGTTCCTCTTGTTGAAGGAGAGAAGAGTGCAAAATAGAATTTATTTTAATGCTAACTTAAACTCTCTGCTATTGTAGAATCTAAGTTAGCAATACACGTCTGAAATAAGAGACTTAGGATATTACTCTTACCGGTCGTATCTGCAAAATTTTCTTTCATTTAGAAATTTTTCTATTAGAATTAATAAAGAGTAATAATTACAGTTTAGGTATTTATTTAGTGGATCTTAGTAAATAAAATGGAATACAGACAACTCGGAAAAAGTGATTTAAGCGTTTCTACTATTGGTTACGGTGCATGGGGGATAGGGGGGAAGCCGTTCTGGAGTACTGAAGGCGAAGAAAATTCTATCCGCTCTATTGAAAAGTCAATCGATCTGGGCATAAACTTTTATGACACAGCTCCGGTGTACGGCTTTGGGTACTCTGAAGAGTTGTTAGGTCGGGCTCTACAATCAAAACGCAAAGACGTCATAATCGCAACAAAATGTGGATTGGTATGGAAGAAAGAAGATTTAAAGGCGATAAGAAAAAGGGCGACCAGAGAGTCCATTTTAGAAGAAATAGACCTGAGTCTAAAAAGACTCCGTACAGATTACATTGACTTATATCAGGTCCACTGGCCGGACGAAAGCACACCTATTGAAGAGACGATGAATACCCTTCTGCAGATACAGAAGGAAGGGAAGATTCGATATATAGGTGTGAGCAATTATTCAGTTGATCAAATGAAGGAAAGTCTTAATTATGGTCAGATAATATCTCTTCAACCGATGTACAGTATGTTGGAAAGAGACATAGAGAAAGAGAGCCTCCCTTTTTGTGTCGAAAACGATATTGGTATAATCTGCTATAGCCCACTTGCATCAGGGGTATTGACAGGTAAATACGATGAAAACACCAAATTTCAGGACTGGCGTGGACAGGGTATTATAGGCAATTTTACCGGAGATGTATATGTTTCTCATATTAAAAAAGTCAAGCAAATCGCAAAGATTGCTCAGAAACATGGTAAGACGCTGGCTCAGCTGGCCATTAATTGGTTACTCCACCAAAAAGGAGTGACTACGGCAATTGTCGGTGTTAAAAACCCTGATCATGTTGAACAGAACATGAGTTCTGTCGGTTGGGACATTCCGGATAATGATTTGAAAATAATATCAGATATTTTAAATGAAAGGAATTGATGAAATTCTGATCATTGTAGAAGATATTTTAACTTTTAGTTTTTTTAAAGGAGTAATAAGATGTTAAAGCCAATAAAATTGAGTTGTATAATCTTTGCTGCTGTGATGTTCACCTTTGCCTTTTCTTTTTCAGTTGTGCAGGCTTCCTGTACTGTTTGCGAAGATGTAGACAAACATCCTAAGACAAAAGATGTAACTTTAAATGTTACCGGTATGACATGTGGTGGTTGCGAAGGCAAGGTCAAAAAAGTTTTGTCTGCATGCAGTGGTGTCAGTGATGTTAAAGTAGACCATAAAGATGGTAAGGCAGAATTGCATCTGCAAGAGGGAAAGACAAGTGTTGATGATCTCATAAAAGCAGTAAAAAAGTTGGGATATAAAGTTTCTGAAGGATAATCGTGATTATTGAAAACCCATTCACACCGTGAAAACGGTGTGAATGGGTAAACGGAAGAGTAGATTTGTTTTCTTATTTAGGAAATCAAAGAGCTGAAAAAAACTTACAGAAACATGATAGGAAGCTGGTCCAGTTGTTTATTAATAAAAAAGGAGTTTCAAAATGTTTAAGCCTTTGAAATTAAGCGGTATCATTTTTATCACTACGATGTTTACCTTTGGACTTTTTTTTTCTGTATTGCAGGCATGTGTGGTGCTTCCGGGTAAACCTTTTGATGGGAAATGTAAAGGTGAGGCATGTGTTTATCAATATGCAAAGAAAGCAAAAATAATAAAGGTGTCATGCGATGTCTGTGACTCTAGCGGTATGTTAGATACTACTGAAGACGTAGTCCTGAATATCAGAGACATGACATGCGCTGGCTGCGAAGTGAAGATAAAGAAAACTTTGTCTGCATACGAGGGCGTCAGTGATGTTAACGTAAACTATAAAAGTGGTAAGGCTGAATTGCATCGGGAAGAGGGTGAGGGGAAGGCGAGTATTGATGACCTTATAGATGCATTGGAACACGTTGGATTTAAAGTTTCTCAAGGGTAAGTAAAAAAATCAAAACACCCATCAGCACTTCTCACGCAGTGCTGGTGGGTGTTTTGATATCAATGTATATTTCCAGTCACTTTCAGGAACGGTAAATCTTGTCTAACTCTGAAAATCCTTTGGGAAGCACCTATGAAGAAGAAATTTGAAACACGGGCAATCCATGCCGGATGTGAACCTGAACAGGTAACCGGTGCAGTAATGACACCGATATTCCAGACAAGCACATTTGTACAGGAATCTCCCGGTGAGAAAAAGGGCTATGTATATGCCAGGAGTCATAACCCAACCAGGACGGCACTGGAGACAAACATCGCATCTCTTGAAGGGGGAAATTATGGCCTCGCGTTCCCTTCCGGAATGTCTGCTATCTCTACGCTTATCCGCATTCTGGATGCGGGTGATCACGTTATATGCTGTGATGATGTTTACAGCGGTACATTCAGAATGTTTGAAAAGATTTTATCAAAACAGAACTTAGAATTTGATTTTGTTGACTTAAGCAGACCGGAATCTTTAAAAAAACATATAAAAGGTAACACAAAAATAATCTGGGTCGAAACTCCTTCAAACCCACTTCTGAAAATAACAGATATTGATGCAATTACAAAAATTGCAAAGAGTAGCAATATAGTAACTGTTGCTGATAATACCTTCGCAACTCCTTTTTCCCAAAACCCCCTGAACCTCGGAGTTGATATTGTAGTGCATAGTACTACCAAATATCTGAATGGGCACAGTGATATGATTGGCGGTGCTGTGGTAATGAATGACAGGGAACTGTTCAACAAAATCCGGTTTTTCCAAAATGCGTCAGGTGCAGCACCCGGTCCTTTCGATTGCTTTCTGGCATTACGCGGAATTAAGACCCTTGCGGTCAGGATGGAGAGGCATGAGAAAAATGCAATGAAGATAGCACTATTTCTGGAAAACCATTCTAAAGTAAGAAAAGTCATATACCCCGGCCTTAAATCTCACCCTCAACACGAACTCGCGAAGAAGCAGATGTCAGGTTTTGGAGGAATGATTACCTTCTTTATAAAAGGAGGATTGGAGTCTGCAAGGAGTTTCCTTGAAAGAGTGGAGATCTTTTCGCTTGCAGAAAGTCTTGGTGGCGTAGAATCACTGATAGAACATCCGGCAATAATGACTCACTCTTCTCTTCCTGCAGAGGTTAGAGCAAAACTGGGAATATCGGACGAACTTATCCGGGTCTCTGTAGGTATTGAAAATGTTGATGATTTAATTGAAGATCTTGAAAAGGCGTTATGAGGGTAAGCATGTTCATGATTCAATTTAGTTATTATGAAAAAAGTATTTTGTCTTAGCAAACAAACTAATTAATTGGATATTTTAAAGGAGGAGTTAAAGTGATAGAGTTTGATTTCGTAGAGTTGAATAAATATAAAATTCTGGAAGATAATAATTACACAAAAGATGAGAGGGACTTTTATATTAGCAAAACAGATAAGAGGGTATTTAGTTTTGGGCGTATTGGCAATGAAAGTATTGCCTGGTTAGAACAGGAAGTTAAACAACCTAATACATCCGGTGAGTGGCAGTTTTTCTGTAATGTTGATCCTAGCGAAGGCCTTCGGACGGATATTATATCTCCATACGTATAGTGTCTATATTCACGGTATAGACACTATTAAACGTGCCACAAGCTTCTAAGACATCAGGATTTCTCTTTGTGTCTTAGTGGTACAAAATTTTGACGCAGACCCGCCTTTATGTAAAAGGGTATTTGTCGGAACCTTGCGTACACGCTTGCTGCACATCCAGCCAACAAATTGAACATGGATATTCCCCCTTAATAAAAGGGGATGACGGGGGATGTCACTTTTCTCTTTTTTGTCAATTTTTTTTCAATATCCGTCTCAGAATCATCCCACTTTACATTTCCATCAAGTCATCGACTATGCCGAAGATAAATAATTTTGTTAATCTTCGTAAATTATTACAATAAACCCAATACCCTTACATCAATTAAGTCATCCTTGACAAGGCATTTGTTTTCTGTAGTATTTTTACCTGAAATTTGTAAAAAATTCTACCTTTCACTAAATATACATAATTTCAGACAAACATAATAATGGTAATGAAAATGATCAGTCTTCGCTATTACTGTCTAACATATATTCTCACCAATTTCTGCAGTTTAAGCTGTCCGGAATTAAAGTTTCGTCCCATCACTTATATTGTGTTTAACAGTTTTAGAAACACTTCGATTGTAATCTTAGGGTTTTTAATACATCAGCCTGCGAAACACACAAAATCTTATGAAAGGACTGTTTTCGTATCTTTATAAGTGGGAAAAATTTTCCGTGTTTATGGCTTGTAAATAATTGTGTAGCGTTTGTAACAAACATACTATTAAGGTATTTCGAAGTACTTATTCAGGGTTTCCCTGATAGCGAACGTATATGGGATTGTGTTACAATACGCCGACTTTGCCTGAAGGATACCAATAGAGATCAAAGAATATATTTTATGTTATGCCGGTTCACATTTGCAGTCTGAACCTATTCGTTTAAATACAGGCTGGCATGATTAAGCCTGTTAAGTCTTACGGTTGTAATATTTCTGCGTGCAATGGAATGTACGGAGGGGAGGTGGAGCCAGGAACATCTCAAACAAATGAGGCCGTGTACTCTTTAATTAAGCCTTACTGCCATGAATGGTTTATGTAAACATTTTAGCGGTAAGGCTTTTTTGTTAGTACAAAAATGCATGTCGTCTGTTGCCTATAACCTGTTTGGGATTCTGTTGGTTGTTACAAGATTCTCTTTTTACGGTATGATAAACCTGTAATCTGCTCACAGATCAGACTCAGTCGGGATGGGAAATTGTCTGATAACTGATTTGATAGAAAGGAGGAAGAAGTAATGAATAGGAAAAATAGAAGATAGAGTCTAAAGATGAGTACAACATTTAGAAAATAAAGTCACACGAAGACATGAAGTATACAAAGGGTAAACTATTATCTTTTGTTTTATTCTTTAATATTTATTTTCTTAGTGATCACGGTGTCTTAGAGTGAAAAATCTTTAATTTTTTTTAGAAAGGAGAAATTATGAGATTAAAAAATAGTTTTAAGATTTGTATGGTGTTGGCTGTATCTGGTTTTTTAACTTTTACCGGTATTTCCCGGTCAGATGCTGTCAGCTTTACGCCTTTGGGAGATCTGACTGGAGGAAGTTTCCAAAGCTTTTCTGAAGGCGTATCAGGCAATGGCTCGGCTGTTGTGGGAAGAGGTCAATCGGCATCCGGTAGAGAGAGCTTTCGCTGGACTTCCGATGGAGGAATGGTTGGTTTAGGAGATCTGACGGGAGGAAGTTTCGATAGTATGGCTTGGGGAGTATCAGGTGATGGCTCAGTGGTTGTAGGACGAGGTAATTCGGCATCCGGAAGAGAGGCGTTTCGCTGGACTTCCGGAGGAGGCATGGCTGGTCTCGGCGATCTGGCTGGAGGGAGCTTCAGCAGCACTGCTAATGACGTGTCGGGTGACGGCACCGTGGTTGTAGGGCATGGCAATTCCGCATCTGGAACGGAGGCCTTCCGTTGGACATCCGGTGGAGGCATGGTTGGTCTAGGAAATCTGTCAGGAGGAAGCTTCAGCAGTATTGCTAATGGTGTATCAACCGATGGCTCTGTAGTTGTGGGAAGAGCTAGTTCGGCATCCGGGACAGAGGCGTTCCGTTGGACATCTGGAGGAGGTATGGTTGGCCTTGGAGATCTGTCAGGAGGAAGCTTCGGCAGTTTTGCGGAAGGCATATCAGCCGATGGCTCAGTGGTTGTGGGAAGAAGCGTTTCTGCCTCTGGTGGTGAGGCGTTCATGTGGACTTCCGGTGGGGGCATGATTGGCCTTGGGGATCTGTCAGGAGGAAGCTTCAGTAGCCAGGCTACTGATGTTTCAGCCGATGGCTCTGTAGTTGTAGGAGATGGTACTTTGGCCTCTGGTGCTGAGGCCTTTGTTTGGGATAGTACTAATGGAATGCAAAGCATCTCAAGCATCCTCACCAATAGTGGAGTAGATCTGACCGGCTGGACACTTTTTGCTGCAACTGATGTTTCTGATGATGGTCTGACTATCGTTGGTAGGGGATTTAATCCTTCTGGTTTTTCAGAGGCATGGGTTGCAAACCTTGGTACAGAACCTATACCTGAACCCGCAACTATTGCACTGTTAGGGATCGGTCTGGCAGGTCTTGCAGGATCAGAAGTAAGACGTAGATGGAAAAAGAAAGTTACAAATCGAAATAAGGATATCTAATTATCAATAACCTTTTTGAAAAGGAATAAGTAAAAATGAAAAGGATATTTATGTATAAGGGCTTGGTATTATTGATCTTGCTTGCTGTTATTACCATCTCAGCGAGTCCGGATGAGATCGGGGCTGTCACGATCATGTCGTACGATATAGAGGGTACCCCGACGTCCGGATTTGGAAATTGGCATCACACATATGATGATCTGATAACGGGGACATCTGGAGATTCAGATTACAGCGGCGGTAGTGGGACATTAAATGACGGGATATTCGGGACGAACAAGGACGATACTCATTTGTTCTTTAAGAGCGTTTTTCAAAGTATAACATTACATCTGGAAGAAACATATTTGTTGACTGAGATGGTACTGTGGTCGCACCCAATCGTCCCAAACTCAATTACCGGTACAATCGAGTCTGTGGAAGTGAACGGCACCAGCTATACTGCATCGGATGGTCCGTCGAGATCAGAAATAATAGATTTCGGAACAGGCTTGACTACAAATACGTTAACTCTCACCGGCTTCACAGGAACACACCCGGACCATTTTGCG
Source organism: Candidatus Scalindua sp. (assembly GCA_018670825.1). Taxonomy (GTDB): domain Bacteria; phylum Planctomycetota; class Brocadiia; order Brocadiales; family Scalinduaceae; genus Scalindua. The sequence goes on from JABHIW010000057.1 coordinate 44,512, forward strand.
ATCTCGGAAGTTACTTTTGAAGGGAGCATCTCTTCTGCAACCGTTCCTGAACCAACAACCTTTGCTCTCCTCGGCATCGGCCTGACTGGACTCGTAGGAGGGTATTTGAGGAGGAAGGTAAAAAAAAGAAGTAAGCAGTTGGCAATAGGCAGTAGACAAAGTGAAGGATGCTTAATTAAGAATCCTTAAATATTGAAATTCGAAAAGAAAGAGAAGAAGCATGAAATTAAGAAATGGTTTTAAGATTTGTATGGTGCTGACTGTATCAGCTGTTTTAACTCTTACCGGAATCTCCCGGTCAGATGCTGTTAGTTTTACGGGTTTAGGTGATCTTGCGGGAGGAAGCCTTTTCAGCCAGGCTTTCGGTATATCAGGCGATGGTTCCACGGTTGTAGGAAGAGGAAATTCTAGTTCCGGAAACGAGGCATTCCGCTGGACTTCCGGTGGAGGTATGGTTGGTCTTGGTGATCTGGCAGGAGGAAGTTTCAGCAGCATTTCTTTAGGAGCTTCAAGTGATGGATCTGTAGTTGTTGGACAAGGTACATCGACCTCAGGCCAAGAGGCGTTCCGTTGGACATCCGGAGGAGGTATGGTTGGCCTTGGCGATCTGGCGGGAGGAAGCTACTTCAGTCAGGCTTTGAATGTATCAGCAGGAGGCTCGGTAGTTGTGGGACAGGGAAAATCTGGCTCCGGTTCTGAGGCGTTCCGTTGGACATCCGGAGGAGGTATGGTTGGCCTTGGTGATTTGGAAGGAGGAAGTTTCAGTAGCTCTGCCAGGGGCGTATCAGGTGATGGTTTAGTAGTTGTTGGGCACGGCACATCGACCTCTGGCCAAGAGGCGTTCCGTTGGACATCCAGAGGAGGTATGGTTGGCCTTGGTGATCTGGCGGGAGGAGCCTTTGCTAGCGTAGCATTTCACGTATCAGCAGATGGATCGGTGGCTGTGGGGCAAGGCTTTTCGGACTCTGGTTGGGAGGCGTTCCGTTGGACATTAGGTGATGGTATGGTTGGCCTTGGCGATTTGGAAGGAGGAAGCTTCTTCAGCTCTGCCAAGGGCGTATCAGGTGATGGTTCAGTAGTTGTTGGACAAGGTAGTTCGGCCTCAGGCTCAGAGGCATTTATTTGGGATAGCACCAACGGAACGCAAAGTATTTCAGACATTCTCACCACCAGCGGAGTGGACCTGACCGGCTGGTCACTTACTACCGCATTTGGCATCTCCAATGATGGCATGACTGTAGTTGGTATTGGAACCAACCCGTTCGGGTTCAATGAGGCATGGGTGGCAAATCTAGGTGCAGAACCAGTTCCGGAACCCACAACTATAGCTTTACTCGGTATCGGTTTAGCAGGACTTGCAGGTGCAGAAGTTCGACGTAGACGGAAAAAGAAAGCAGTTGTTAATAGCCAGGTAAATATTAACCAATATTGAACCATTATCAAAGACGACTACATTCTTTTTTCACTAAGGACGGATAATATAAGAAGGCATAAAATTGTTTTACCTTTATCTAACATTGTAACTAAATCATAAACTTAAGAGGGTTAAAAATGTATAGACAAGATAGGAAGAATAAAATTTTAAATACTATTCTGTCTTTTAAGTATGTGATACAAATTATAGGTGTGATTGCCTTATCCATACTAATCACAACTATAGCTGCAGCGACTACTATTGATTTCGATTCGATAGATGCATCGGGGGGACTAGTTCCCGTTTCAAACCAGTTTCAATCGAGCGGAGTACTTTTTTCGAGTACAAGTGGAGCTGATGCCAATGCGGCAACTACCTCTGAAGCGTCAAGTCCTGCCAATATTTTGATCGGGGTTGATGCCTTTTCTGACATTTTTGTGTCATTTGTTGATCAGACCTCTGGGTTATCTGATCTTGATCACGTTGCTGACAATGTCTCCGTTGACATTATCAGTCTAGGCCACTCGGAATGGACAATAATAACTAAGGACTTGGCTGATCAAACACTTGAGACAATTGTATTGAGCAATCCAGGTGGCACGCTACATGGAACAAACAATATTAATTCTATAACTTTCAGCTCCTTCAATATCGCATCCATAGATTTTGTATTTACCTCAAGCGCTCCGGGTGATGGTGTCGGAATTGATAATCTCTCCTTTACTCTGGGTGCTGCAGAACCAGTCCCGAAACCCACAACCATTGCCTTACTCGGCATCGGTTTAGCAGGACTTGCAGGAGCAGAAATAAGATGTAGGCGGAGAAAGAAGGCGAGCCAAATATGAATTATTTTAAAGAAATGTGGGAGGTGGAAATGAGAAAGCTGGCAATGTGTATTATAACTATTTTATCATTGATTATCATCGTTCAATGTAAAGCAGAGGCAGTAACATTAGACATGGAGGATGTTGCTCCAGTTGGCGGCATTTTAACCTTAAACTCAACGGTAATTACGATGAACGGCTTCGACTTGTTTCCGACCAATGGGCATTTATTTGATGCGGCATATGTTGATAACCATGCAAATAATCCTAACAACGGAACAGACTGGTTGCAAGTAAACAATTCAATAGGATTGGTTGTAACATCAAATACAGGAGATGCATTTTCTATAAACAGCTTCGATACAACAGATTGGCAAACAAATTATCTTTTTATTCCAGGTTTAATAATTAATGTCGATGGCGTTTTTGCACAAGGAGGCATAATTAGCACTCAATTTATTACAGATTCAGATATATCATTCGAAACATTTAACTTTACTAACCAATGGAACAATCTTACATCAGTAACATTTACCACGTTTAGACCTAATGGAGACGTGACGGCAAGAGGAGCATACGATAATTTAACCTTTAACGAGAGCGCTCCAGTCCCGGAACCCACAACTATTGCATTACTTGGAATCGGATTGGCTGGACTTGCAGGGGGAGCTATAAGAAGACGGTTTAAGAATAAAATACGATTAAACGAGACAGAAGTTTATAAAATTAAAATGTAAAAAAAAAGAAATAAAGATGAGAGGAAAAAAGAGCCGTGATTGATGCATAAAATTATGTTCCATGGATACTTTCAAATGTAAAATCTGACACGTCTTATGAATAAAAAAAATAATGAGAAGGAGAGAAAGATGAAAAACCATATAGCAATTAAGCTGATTTTGCTCATTATAGTTTTCTTATTAGCATTTGGAAAGATGGGTTACTCAATTCCAATCAAGGATCAAGAGAATGACCCAACGATAACCACATCAGGTTCTACAGGGCTCAACAATTTCTTCGATGCGAGACAGACCTTTGCGGTGGGTATCACTGGTACCCTGACCAGAGTAGCGTTACAGTTCGGAAAAAGTCCTCGGTGTCTTTTATCTGGGGAAAGTCCTCGGCGTTTTTGTCGGGGATAACTGCCTGCTTGAACGTCATGTCGGGCAGGTAACCAAGATTTGGTTTTTTTCCGCATTGCCAGCAGGCCATTCGCCAGCCCGACGCATTCTGGCGGGGACGGGGAAAAGCCAAAAGCCAAACTAGTTTTAGTATATATTCCTCATCTGTTTTCTGAGATAATCGAGTATCATGAGTAAGGCAGAATCCTCGTCTTCAGCAGTTATATGAGCAACATTTTTACCCAAGACACCCCATATCCCCGGGTCAGTGGTTTTATAGAGAGCTATTGTTGGTGTACCCACAAATCCCGCAAGATGGCTTACTCCTGAGTCATTTCCGATGTAGAGGGAAGAATATAATAATAACTCTGCTAATGCCATTACGTCCTTTGGATGCTCGATCCATTCACCGACAAAATCTTCTTTATTCATTTTCTCCTCTTCAACCGGCCCGAAAATGAATCTTATCTTACGATAATCCGATTGTCTCAAGATATTTGCTAAATCTCGATAAAAGAGTGGATTATAATTTTTTTTAAAACTTCCGCTTCCGGGATGTATCAGTGCATATTGTTCTTCTCTTGGCTTGGCAGGAAAACAATCTGAAAGGTCTTGAGGAATCTTTATGGGAAAATGTGATTGTATGACTGAGCAATAGTATTTTGCCAGATGAATCTGTTTTTCAGGAAAAGGGGGTATACAGACAATCGGCAATGAAGACGTTTGTTTTAAAATATCTACTGTTTCCTGTCCGTTTGTCAACCAGAGTATAGCGGCATGTGGGGATCCAATCTCTTCAGGAATTCGTTTCCCACAAAAGAAATCAAGCAGTCTTGCTGATTCATTATCAATGTAAGTGTCTAATATGCCAAAGCTTATCGCCAGTTTCATATATTCAGCACGTCCGATACCGAGGAAGTGATATTCCGGTAATACCTTTCTCAGGCAAAGAATGGCCGGCCAGGTAAGTATAAAATCACCAAGCGCACCACGATGGCATATCAGAAATGTTTTCATGTTGTGGATAATAAATTGTATTAAAAAATTTTACTTTGAATAATTCATTTCTTTTTATATAAAGGAACTATATTTTACTTTTATTTATTAATGGGAACAAATGATAACTCTCTTTTTGTTACTCTATTATAAACCCTGTTAAATTTATTTTGTATTATACTAATAAAATCAGAAAGGTGTATTAGAATGAAGAAATCAGTTGCTATTTTGTCTCTTGCTTTACTGTTTGTAACTATTGCGTTTGTTAATTTAACTTGCGCTTCGGAATATTCACTATCTAATGAGGAGACACATACCAGTCCTCAGGGTGTGTCACCTCAGGCTATGTCAAAGGACCCACTTGTGGGTACCGTTGCAGAGACGATGAATAGCGGCGGCTATACTTATATCCTTCTTCAAACTAAAGCAAAGATGTTTTGGGTAGCGATAGCTGAAAGTACAGTTACTGTCGGAGAAGAAGTCGTCCTGGCATCTGGTATGGAAATGATTGAGTTTCACAGCAAGTCTCTGGATCGTACTTTTGATTCAATTATATTTTCAGAAGGAATGATCTCACAGGGAGGGGAAGCTGCTCCAAAGCCTCAAAAGAAAACATATGGCAGCAGTGGGGCCAAGCCTTCAGCTCAGAAGGAGATAAAGGTTGCAAAGGCTGGTGGTGGTAATGCTTACACGGTTTCAGAGCTTTTCGAAAAAAGAAAAGAACTTGATAATAAAGATATTATTCTTAAGGGAGAGGTTGTCAAGGTTACTGCCAGGATAATGAACAAAAACTGGCTGCATATCCAGGACGGGACAGGAAGCGCACAAGATGGAACTAATGATATGGTTGTAACAACCATGGACTTGCCGTCTGTTGGAGATACCGTTACCATAAAGGGAGTTCTGTTTTGTGATAAAGACTTTGGAAGTGGCTACAAATATAATGCGATTGTTGAGTTTGGCCAAGTATCAAAGTAAACCAAATTTGATGTAGACTTACCAGAACAGCCTTTCAGGCTGGTAATCGCAGATTTACACTTTTTAAACAAAAAGGACAGACACTATTTCAATGTGTCTGTCCTTTTTTTTATAAAATCGTTTGATTAGCCTCTGCTTAATGCTCTCGGATCTAAGACCTTAATCTTTACATCTGACGGGATTGTAAGTCTATCTTCCGGGATAGAGACGTTTTCCTGAATCTCTGTAGCCTCAGTTAGCACCCCCATTGCGGCTACCTCACGGTCCTTCTTCAAAGCACTCCTTTCCATGTCCATGCCATACTGTAAGGATAACCTCTTTTCCAGACATCACAGACCTTTCCGAGAATCTTTTCAGTGCCTGTTTTTATTGCGCCAATTGCCACATCCATATTACTGCCGGAATTCCCTTGTAACGCCTCAAACGCTGACCTGTTCATCTTTATAGCCGTTCTGGTGTTAAGGTCAATATTGTATACCCAGTTACCATTTTCTGTTATTAATGTCATGACATTTCTCTCAATGTCTATACCCATCATCTTTGTGGTAAATTTTTTGTATATTGCCTCACGGCTTCCCCAGTCGTCAATATAAACGGTTTCTGTACCGTTATTCATTCCCGAAACTTTATATGTTATGATTGCGGATTTCAACTCGGGGTAGCGTCTGGATGCTTTAATTCCGGCTTCCGTACCTGTTGATGCTTTTAATTCAGTAACCGGGGTGACATTTGCGCACGAAATAGTCATGGTAATAATTGCTAAAAACATAATAATACATAAAAATATATTTTTCATTATTTCTCCTGTTTCAAATTCGTTTATTTTCAATGTTTTACTAAAAAGCGGTTTGTAAATATAGTATCTACTCTACAAGTTTGCCAGTTGCAAATTTGTGATTTCATGGATAAATGATTTTTGCTATCATTGCTAAGCAATATGTCTGTCACTAATTATTTCGTTTTGTGTTTCATTCGTAAACTGGGTAGGCAGAGTGTCTTTTTCGCAATTTTCTTAAAGTATCGATCAAATGGAAATTTCTGATTCGTGGAGGATATTGGTTACAGGAGTCACATCAATACATGGATGGCCTATATTTACGCTGTTGCAAAAACTGTTGCCGGATACTTCTTTGTATGGCCTTAGACCTCCCAACTCTAATATTCCTGATGCGGAAAACGTTTCATCTTTTTGTATTACTGAACGGGAGAAACTGGAAAAAATCAGGGATAAATTCAAGCCTACTCATGTAATTCACTGTGCGGGAGTTTGTGATCTGGACGTGTGTGAAGAACGACCGGAGTGGGCACATTCGCTAAACGTACAAGGTACGAGGTCGGTAGCCGATGTATTTGGCAATGATATACCCATCCTTTATATGAGTACTGATCTCGTATTTTCCGGTTTCAATTCTCTTGCGGGAGGTTATACGGAAGATGACGAACCAAATCCTATAAACGTTGTGGGAAAGACCTTTGCCAGCGCAGAGGAATATATTCAGAAATGCAAAGATCATTGTATTGTCAGACTTGGGTTGCCACTTGGAGATTCTATCGGTGGTAAAAAAGGCGCGATTGATTGGATAGAGAGCAGGTTCAGGAGAAACCTGCCAGTAACGCTCTTTTATGATGAATACAGAAGCTGTGTCAATTGTGAGGAAATTGGCCACATAGTAATTGCTATCCTTGTCCATGGATTGAGAGGAATATTTCATTTAGGAGGTGACAGGAGATGGAGCCTTTATGATATTGGTAAGTATGTGCTGAATAAGGGTGGGTACTCTCCTGCTTTATTACATGGTATAATGAGAAATAAGGAAGAAAACGGGCCGCCGCGTATTGGTGACGTATCGCTTAATTCAACAAAATTAAGAAGCCTCATCAGGGCAAAAGAAGGCAACATTTTCAACTGCTGAGAAATTGAACGTTCAACGTTCAACGTATACGATAACGTTTCCGGAGTATGGATCTCACATTGTACAGATACCACGTTTCGATTCCTCTATAAAAGTTGAAAACTCTGAAGCGGGACCTGTGGGATAGGCGGATTTAAGTTTTTCAAGAGCTTGACTCACGTTCAAATCTGAAAGAAAAAGTAACTTAAATGCTTCTTTGATTTCCTGACGATCTTCTGTTGTTAATGTTGATCTCCGTAATCCGGTCGAGTTCAGGCCGCCGATTGTATTTATCATTATCGGTTTTACCAGGCAGAATGGAGGTATATCTTTGGAAACACCGCAACCTCCACCCAGCATAACCAGTCTCCCTATTTTTATAAATTGATGCAGAACGCAATTCCCGCTAATGAAAGCCTGATCACCTACTTCCACATAACCCGCTAACAATGCACCGTTCGCGACGATAACATTACGGCCGAGTTTGACATTGTGTCCAAAATGAGAGAATGCCATCAGAAAGCAATCGTCACCGACTTCCGTTACGGAATCGGACTGAGTCCCACGATTAATCGTTACACCTTCGCGGATCTGACAATTTTCTCCAATTTTGACAAATGATTTCCCCCCTTTGAAATTTACGTCCTGAGGAGTGCCGCCCAGGACAGCTCCAGCGTGAATGTTGCAGCGTGGCCCTATCGAAGTGTACGGTCTGATACTGACATTGGGGCCAATGACCGTTCCATCACCAATAGTTACATCTCCTTCAATGATTGTAAATGGGCCGACATCAACATCGTTTCCCAGTTCAGCGCCTGGATCAATTATAGCAGTCTTGTGTATCATTTTATCCCCTTGCCCCATAAAATAGGCATTCTTAACGAGACTAAATCAAGAATGCCTATTTATTGTTCTTTATTATAACAAATCTGTTTTACTGTTTTTAGTGATGGCCTTTGTCTTTATCATGATGACCTTCACTATGATGTTCCTTGTCTTTATTCTGTGACTCGTCATGGTGTTCTTTTTCATATTTGTTAACACAGCCCTGACAACAGAAAGACTGGTGTTTACCATCTGTTTCCACCACTACCGCTTCACCGTGGCTGTTTGCAGCTTTGCCACATTCCAAACATTTATCAGCTGGATGTACATCGGCAAAGGTAGTTACACTGCCCGCACAAAATGCAATCATCAAACAAGCAAACACAACAACTACAGTAAGGTTTACAATTCTCTTCACTATCTCACCCCTTCAAAAAAAATTAATTCAAATAAACTGACTGAATACTTGGATTCTAGTTTTTTAACGGTTAAAGTCAATAGAAAATAAGGATCAGGTGAATGGGTATATCTCCTGTCAGAACGTCTTCATGGTAGAGGTCTTCGTAAACTTGACCGTACTGCCTCAACTTACTGGACATTCAGATATTATGGATTGAGATGTTATGCTTCGATTGAAATTTTTACTCCGGTAGGTGCTTTGAATGCCGCCGAAATGACCTTTACCGAAAAATCGGCTTTTAAGACATTAACCGAAAATTGGGATTTGTTGAACTCAATTTACAAAAAGTCATTGCTTAGGACCAGCTTGTTTCCTTTGTCCTTAAACAACAATAAGGTGGTAATAGGAGCATTTTTAGAAAGTGCATTTTCTTTGGAATATTGACGTGATACATGAAAAATGAAAAAACCAATGGCAGTAACGCATGTGGCTAAGATAATCAGGGCAACAAAATCACTTTTTCTCATAGATGGTACAGTTAAATAATGTTTCGTTTAGTAGGTATAATATATTGCTCTTGCGCAAATTATTTTAGGATAAAGAATAAAGTTCAAAATATAGTATTATACCATGCAATCTTCTTTTTCTACCAATGCATGAAGACAAGTGTAATAAGTTTTTTGTAAAAAATATAATATTTTGTAGGGGGGATTTCCTTGCCTGAATAGCGAAGTTGGGCAGGTTATCCGCCAACTTTGAATTTCCTAATACCCTGAATCTCTAACTTGTCTTATCGTTTTCATATTTTTCAGATTTTTTCAACTTCTCTTCCAAATGCTTTTGCTCAGTAATATTTCTGATTATTCCTTCAATAGTTACCGGCTCTCCGTCCTCATTTCTAATTAAATTTGCAGTGCGTTCGGTATAAAAACATTCACTACTTTTCTTCCTGCTATTAGACACAAGGTTTCTCAAGAATCCATATTTTTCCAGTTTCTCCAGATGTTTCCATCTATCTTCAGGGTCTGCGTAAATATCCTTAGTCTTTACACCCATCATCTCTTCAGGAGATTTATAACCAAACATTTCAGCACAGGCTTGATTTACCCACGTAAACGCCCCTTCAGATCCTGGCTGACATTGATACACGCCTTCCTTAAGAGAATTAAACAGCTCTCTATCGCGCTGCACAGATTCCTGTAACTCATTCTCAAGCCTCCTACGCTCGGTAATATCCCTTATTATTCCTTCAATTAGAACCGGTTCTCCATCCTCATTTCTAATCATGTTTGTAGTACGTTCGGTATAAAGAGGCTCTCCGCCTCTTTTCTTACAATTAGACACAAAGTTTCTCCATATACCATGATTTTCCAGTATTTCCAGAAGCCGCCATCTATCTCCGGGATCTACGTAAATATCCTTAACCTTTGTACCCATCATCTCTTCCGGGAAATTGTAACCAAACATCTCCGCACATGCCTGATTTACCCAGGTAAACACCCCTTCAACTCCGGGTTCACATTGGTATACACCTTCCTTGAGTGATTCAAACATTTTCCTGTACCGTTCCTCAGATTTTACAGTCTCTTCTGTCTTCTCATGCAGGGCCTTTGTCATAATATTGAAGGCTGTTGCCAACTCACCGATTTCATTATTGCTTTTTATTTCTACTTTTTTGGTTAAGTCTCCTGAAGTTATCTCTTCCGTAACTTTTTTAAGCTGGATGATAGGACTGGAGAATCTTCTGCCAAGAAAATAAGCTACTAACAAGAATGGAAATGCGATTGCCAGTATCAAAGCCAGGACAATGTATTTAAGATTATAAACAGGCCCATAGGCTTCGACTTTATCTATTTCTGTAATAACACCCCAATTAAACTCAGGTATCCAGTCCCAAACTCCTAGCACGGGGATACCACCATAGTCGTTATAGCCTACTGAATTAGAACCGTCGTTACCAGCAATACACTGCTTGGCACTCAAGGTGAATTTGCCGGTTTCCGGGTCTATCAGCTTCACTTCCATGGCACTTCTTCTGCGAACCGTTCCTCTTTTTTTCAAATGTTCAGTAAACCTTGATTCGGTAAGCATGTAACCTTTCTTGTTAACAAGATAAGATTCTCCTGTCTTTCCATATGCGTAGCTATGCATTAAATTACTCAGGATACCCACATGAATTCTTAGTGTAACAACACCAATTATGATCTCATTTTCATCCTTCAGAGGTGATGCAACAAACATGGTTGGTAACCCCAACTCTTTCTCATCAAACTCATTTATAAGTGGAACTTTTGACGGCATGATACTTGATGTATAAGTCTTTCCCTGAATTGCTTGTTTGAAAAACCCCATTTCTGAAATATCCCCACCAACACGTTCTTCCGATGTCGCAAGTGTAATCGATCCTTCATTATCGCTTATAAATGCTCCTTTATAACCATACTCAGTCACAAATGTTTCCAGATACTTGACCGTATCTTTATATCCTTTTTCTTTTGCGGTAATTTTAACACTATTGGCTACATTAGGATTGCTAGCAATCACAATGGCGTCCTTCATCCTCTCACGCATCCAGGTAGACACTAATTCTGCCTGCTTGTGTCCAATCGCTTCAAGGTTATCCATAATCACCGTTTTGAGATCAGATTGTATTATTGGATAGGCGAAAACCCTGAGTAAAACAAAAGGAACCAACGTAGCAAAAATCAGTAATACAATGATATGGGTTTTTATTGAAACAAACATAGATTTTCTCCTCATACTTAAAAATATTTTTCTATAGGGCTGAGGGCTGCATATCCAACATATTGTATTTCATTTAAGTAAGGAGAATTTACAACTTATGACTCAGAAAGTCTAGCTTTTTTCTGATTCAACATGTACATGTACATATAAAATGTTGGAATATTTACCTATCAATCTTTGCAATAAATTCTCATTATGTTTATCTGTTTTTTTAGATAAATTTATAGTAAATATTTGAATATTTGTTGACCTGAAAAGAGAAATATGGTTGTACTCCGGTTACGGTAATTGAAGTAGGTAGCAAGAGTCACTAGTTTCACTAAATTGACAGGAACAATGCGGCGGTCTGGTAGGGAAACCGGACTCTATGAATAGAAATGTTATTAACGGGAAATCTGTTAATTTTGTGTTTCTGCTTATAGCCTTATGGATGATGAGGCTACAAATGGTACGGTATAAAACAGTTGTACGAATGCTTTTCGCATATGTAGTTTTTACAACAGTTTGTGCTTTATCAACACAGGCACAGGCGTTTTCCATTACGTTCGATTTTCTCGGGTCGGAGGGGGTAGCCGTGGATGGATTAACGGCAGGTCCTGTGACAGTTGGCGGACTTACCGCGACATTTATCTGCCAACAACGGTATTTTAAACCAAACCTCTGGAAGTTTCGGCATTAACGCTTCGGAAGCTGGTGACGTTGCCGATATAATTGATAACGGATCAGAAGTTGCCGAATTCTTTACCGTCAAATTTGACCAACTTGTTACGTTCGATCAACTGGTACTTTCTTCCTTTACCAGTGCAGAGGATGCAAGCCTGAATATTTCTGCTGGCTCTCCAATCACCCTGGTTGGCACAGGCCCTTCCAGAGACATATATAACTTTTCAACGGATAACATAATCCCCATCGGCCAATTGGTCAAGCTGGAATATAGCACTGGCAACGGGTTCAGTTTTGATGAATTCACCGTGACACCTGCTGAATCAACTGTAGTTCCCGAGCCTGCGAGTGTCTCCCTTCTTATTATTGGTCTGGTCGGATTGGGTGGGCGTTTACTGAGAGAGAGGTCCAAACGTCAAGCTAAACAACAAAATCAAAACTTGAATATACCTGTGCGACAGCAGTGGGGAAATTCGAAACAGATCGGAAACCTGGTATGAGGAAAAAGAATGCAGAAAAAGTATTGAGTCGAAAAATCTGTCGAAATACTGGTATCAACCAATATTTTGTTTTAAGGCATTTTCTTCATTCCATTTAAATCCCATTGCAACCCTAACTTACGACACTACGTCTCTCCCTTTTTAGATCACTTTCATCCCAATATTAATTTCATAATAGATGAATCACGATGTATGTTCTGTTTCCCAACTGAGTTACGAAAAGCTGTTGTATTCCAACGATTATTGTTTTACCATGCTTCCTTCTAAAAACAATCGCCGATCATCCTAACGCATTGTTTCTCAATGAAACATATACTCCAAATCTTGCTCTAAGTAATAAAATGCCATTAAGCCTCTTAAACGAAGAACAGTTAAACGCTGCTACTGCTGAATCCGGACGCAACATTGTTATTGCGTCTGCCGGAACGGGAAAAACGTCAACAATAGTGGGAAGAATTGCACATCTTCTTAATTCAAATGTCGCGCCAGAAGAAATTCTACTGCTCACTTTTACCAATAAAGCGGCAACTGAAATGGTGGAAAGACTGACACGTTATTTCTCTCATGATGTTACTTCAAGAATAGAAGCAGGTACCTTTCACTCGATCTGTTATAAACTTTTGAAACGGAATAATCCTGGACTTTTGCTGAAACAACAGACAGAACTTAAAACACTTTTTAGAAGTATTTATGAAAAACGTGAGTTTAAGAAGCTCGCTTACAAGACAGCTGAATACTCCGCTAATTATCTTTATGATATCTATTCGTTTTATCAAAACACCGAACTGGAACTCGGTTTTGGAGACTGGATGAGCGAAAACTATCCTGACCATGACTTCTTTTGTGACATATATGAAGACATATCTCATGAATATGAGTTGATGAAAGAGAGCTACGGCTACATAAATTTTAATGACCTGCTGATAAAGACAAGAAACCTTTTAAGCACTGATATATTTGTAAACTATAAAGAGGTTCTGGTAGACGAGTATCAGGACACCAATTCCCTTCAAGGCTCACTCATAGATAAAATGAATCCTTCTTCACTGTTTTGCGTTGGTGATTATGATCAGAGTATTTTTGCGTTTAATGGCGCCAATATAAATCTCATCGGTTCTTTTTCAAAAAAATTTCCTGACGCGAAAGTATTTTCCCTTAAAAAAAATTATAGATCAACTGCCTTAATTCTCTCCCTGGCAGATAGGGTGATAAAGTTCAATGATAGAATATATCCGAAAGAGTTAATAGTTGTTCGAAAGGACGATCCCGTAAGCCCGTCACTTCTAGAATTTAATGAGCTTTTTGAACAGTATAGTAAAGTCTCTTACATGATAAAAGCAAACTCGTCTAATTATGAAGATGTAGCCGTGATCTTCAGAAACAATTCTTCAGCAGATGGAATAGAAGCAAGTTTGAGAGAGCTTGGTATACCCTGTAAAAGGAAAGGCGGGAAAAGTTTTTTTGATGCGAAAGAGGTAAAAATACTTTTTGATATGTACTCGTTTTTTGTAAACCCAAAGGACATGATGGCCTTTATTCATATTTTCGAATACGCGAAAGGTATCGGCAGCGCAACGGCAAAAGACATTTTTGAAGCTTTGAAAAGGCTGGGACGCGGTTCCGCTTATGAGGGAATCCTGCACCCGGATACTAGTATTAGGAACCCATTTGAACAGAGGAAAGTGAATTTTCAACTGGCCCTTTTTGATGATTTTGTCCATTTAGAAAGTGAATCTAAATTCTCACACCTGGAGTTAGACGATAAAATTTCAAACAGCTCAATACTCAAACATCCAAAATTCACAGAAGAGAGCGCCGGATTCTTTAATGATTTTTATCTGTTATATAAAAGAATAGTGAGAACCAAAAAACCAATCTCTATGGTCGAAGCAATAAGTGAATCAAAAATCTATAAATATATTACCGATATTTTAGCTAATCAAAGAGCGTTAGACAGAAACAAGAAAATCAATGAAGAGGTAAAAGAGAGGGCACTTTTAAATATTAAAAGAAAAGTTTCCCTTATTAAAGACCTTACAAAAAATTATACTGACAATCAACGCTTTCTCAACGCCATGATACTCGGTTCGAGCGAACTTACAAAGGGCGAGGGGGTTAACCTCCTGACTGTTCATGCCAGTAAGGGCCTGGAGTTTAAAGACGTTTACATCCTGGATTTAATGGATGGCCGTTTTCCCAATAGGAAGCTGGCTAACAAAGGTGGCAGTATAGACGAAGAGAGAAGGCTTTTTTATGTAGCGGTAACAAGAGCAAAAGATGGCCTATGGCTCTCCTACGCGAAAGTAGACAAAGTCAAAAAGCTAAGATTCTATCCATCACTTTTTTTATACGAAGCAGGACTTATAAATAACAGAGAAGAGCACCAGAAACTTTTAGAGGAAAAATATAAATAATATTCAATGCTGATTTATTGACGTCGGGTTCTTTCTAACTGAATCATTAATTTAGTTTACCAACTTCATCCACTCAATTGACTTAATGTCCTCACGATTTTTCCCAGATGATATGCATTGTGGTCTGCGACAAGCAGTACTTCTCTCAAATAAGTATGGCCCTCTCCATGGGGGATTAGTGCCGTTAAGTCAAATTTAGGGTTCTTTACCAGTGCAATCACTTCATCCAGATCGCTAAAGAATTGTGAAACCGTATTTGACAGAATTTCTTCTGTCATTTCATCATTATCGGATGGCCAGAATCCATCCGGCCATTCAGGAGATACCCATGCGGGATCGAGTGTGTACCGTAAAATATCTTCCTGGGCGAGCCGCATATGCACAAGCTCTTCGTATACAGAACGTGTTATTCCTAGAGGACGTTTATTGCAGAGTTCTGGCTTGAGATCATTCAGTACTGCTTCCAATGAGCTATGTGCCTGACCGCCTTTTAATAATTCGATTAATTCCTTTCGTAATGCCTTATCATCCATGGTTATCTACTTGTTAATATATAATTATATAAATTGGTTAATTTTCAAATTAGTTAGCTATTTGCTTAAATGCGAGGACTGACCCCTTGTACTTTACTACTTATTCACTATTCAACATAATTTGGTTTCTTCAATAGATGAGGATAGTCCTTTTTTATCTCTTCCAAAAGACTAGGCTTTAGGTTTTGAACATTATAAAGTGTTTCTACTACGGAAAGTTGTTTCACTGTCAATTGTTCGGTATTCTTTAAGTTTGCATTAATAAGGTTTGCACCAAATAAATCTGCTTGTAGAAGGTCAGCTCCTTCCAAATCTACACCCTCAAGAAATGCATGCCGTAAATTTGCGTTGTATAGATCAGCTCCCCGTAAATCAGCACGGTAAAGATTTGCTTTTTCAAAATTAGCAATGTCGGAATTTTGTATTGTACCATTCCCTGAGTGCGTATTAATTTCAGCCTCAAAAGAAGCATTCTGTAATTTGGCATCTGAAAGGTCTACACCACTAAGATGCCTTTTCCAATTTTCAAGAGTTTCCCTCATCAACACAACAATGTCATCATAATTTTCATTATTATTTATGAAAGAACGCCATATAGAAACAGGGTTTAATATATTTGGCTTGTATGGACAATCCATATTTTGTATACGTGTTATTCTACTTAGAGTTTTTATTACTACTTCATCATTGGAACTTCCTAATTGTGCAAAAATAGCATTTGCCCTATTTTCGATTATATCAACATGGTTTTCATATCTTTGAGACGCTACTCCAAAAGCAGCCACATAAATACCTATTAACCAAAGAGGCAATGTAGGTAATGGATGAGGTTTCTTGGCAGGTTTAATCTTCCTGTAAATATATTCAAAACCAGAATAATAAAATGTCCCTTTGATAGTTTTAATCATAGTAAGTTTCTCCGTAAAATTCTAAATAATAAATTATATCCCATAGTAATATTGCTCGCATTTGCTTCTCGAATGAAATTTTATTTATTATAGTGCTTTATATATGGCCTAACGATTAGTTTACCAATGCCGTATTTTAGCATTTGGTCAAATGATTGGTTATGTTTGTCTTTGGTATACCCTTATTCATTAATTCAAGGTTTGATAATCATATAGTAGGCATCTGCAAGTTAACAATATATCATAATGTTGCAATTAATTATATTGTTAACACTTTTTTAAGGAGGTGCCGTAATGAGTTATTATGTAGGAATTGATTTGCATTCGGATAACAA
>JABHIW010000160.1 GCA_018670825.1 Candidatus Scalindua sp.
AAAGCACCTTTAACATGTCCAAAGAATTCACTCTCAAAGAGTTCTCTCGGAATAGAAGCGCAGTTAACCTTAATTAGAGGGTGTTTATTACGCTTACTTCTTTGATGAATTGATAATGCTATAAGCTCTTTTCCTGTTCCTGACTCACCATTAATCAAAACCGTGGCATCAGTTGGAGCAACCAGTGCTATTTGCTGAAAAACGTTTTGTAGAGTTGTACTTTGTCCAATAATTTTATCAAAAGAATATTCTTCCCTTACTTCATCACGAAGATACTCATTTTCCAGTTCCAGCTGACGATGCAATTGCTCTATTTCCTCAAACGCTCTGGCATTTGATATTGCCGCAGCAGCATTATCTGCAAAGGTTCTGAGCAGTTTTAAGTGTGATTCGTCTAAAACTGTTCGACTAAAGACAGCTAACACACCAAGTACTTTTTTTCTGAATATTAAAGGTTGGCCTGCAAAACTGGTTACATTTTCTTTTGTCGCCCATTCAGGATCGCGTAACCATTCAGTATTTCTATCTATGTTGTTAAATAGCAGAGCGTTTCCTGAACCGGCTATAAAACCAATTTTTCCCAAAGAAGCTAGTTTGTTAGACTTAGTTGTGTGAATAGGAAACCTGCGGTAATTGCCATCAATAGAAACAGAACGTTTATCTTTGAATTGTGTGGAACTCCCATCACTGGCCACAAGATGTAAGCACTGTGACTGGTTCGAGCAGGATTTGCGTTTTGAACAGTTATCACAAATATCACCTGGTTCTATTAACCATATTCGTGCAAGTACAATATTCGAGTCATCAGCAAGCCCTTTTACTATTTTACTGAAAACAACTTTAGCCGACTGTTCATTCGCTACCGAAAGCGCAATAGATTGTAAAAATTCGATATTCATTTTTTTAAGCTATACAATTACCGATTCATTGTCAACGAGTTTTCGTGACTTACGATATTTCAAAATACTACAGCTAAATGGTCAAAGGAGAAATACCAATTTCTCTTTCATCTGTTTCTTGCCTATCGAAGAGAACAAATTTATTTGAACCATATTGACTTGATTTTTGTATCAATAGTAATGCAACCGTTTCTATTTTATCATTTTAAAGCAAGTTTTTTTAGTTTTTACAACACCTACCCAAAAAGGAGAGAAAAGACATGACTAAAACATATTCAAAATATTTATACATGTTTCCTATTACAATAATTTCTCTTATGTTAATTAATGGCGGGTGTGCTACCCAGCCGGAAAGAATTGTTACCCTGGAAAAGAAGTTGGATTCTTTGTCCAAAAACGTGGAAGGTTTAGAGCCTGAAATTAATGCACTCAGAGAAAAGCTTGATAAACAAGAGTCAGGGATTGAATCTAAATTGAGTTCACAGAAAAATGCACGTAGCCGTTTGGAAGAGGGATTGTCAGAAACGGAAAATTTGCTTAAAGAGATCGAAGAAAATCTGGCTTTAGCTGAAGAGGACAAAAGCAAAACGGAGGCCCAGATAGAAGAATTGAGAACTCAACTGAACAGATTAGAAACCCTTTCAAAACTGACCGGCTCAAAAACAAGCCTTACCAAGGATTTGCTGGACAAGGCAATAAAGTTATACCGTCAAGGTAACTTTGAAGATGCTATATCAAAGTGGGAGGAAGTTGTAGCGCGTAATCCCGACAAACTTGATGCAAAATTCTTTATAGAAATTGCAAAAGACAGAATCAAAGAGAAACAGATACACGAAGAAATGAAAGCGTTACTTATTCAGAGAAAATAGACAACATTCAAGTCATGTCATTATCTCATCCTAAGCGGAGCCGAAGTGTTATCAACATATTTAGTCCCCGTCTATTAAATTACTTAAGAAGGAAATTTACGTGTAACAAACTTCTCTTCCAGTTCCTGGTATTTCTTTATATCAATGACTTCTTTGTAAACCGCAAATGATGATATGTTTTCAAAACCTGAGGTAGTGCCGTTTTCTTTGAGAAAGCGAAAGCAATCTTCAATACCTTTGGTTGCGGCGAACAGGCCTGATAATGCAAAGACGCCCAGCTGAAAACCTAGTTTTTCCAAATCCTGCGAGCTTAAGCAGGGAGTTTTTCCTCCCTCTATCATATTTGCCAATAGGGGTACATCAGGAAGTGCTGATGGTATCTCCTTAAGTTCCTCCTCAGTTTGTGGTGCCTCAATAAAGACAATATCAGCACCTGCCTCGTAATACGCCTTCCCTCGCCGGATCGCCTCTTCCAGACCAAGTTCAGCACGTGCATCGGTTCTCGCAACTATTACCAGTCCACTCTCTCCGCTGGCAAATCTGGCTGCACGTATTTTCTCTATGTGTTCCTCCATGGCAATGATGCGTTTACCCTCAAGATGGCCACATCTCTTCGGCCACTCCTGATCCTCCAGAATGACACCTGCTATTCCCAGACTGACAACATCTCCAATAGTACGGACGACATTTATTGGATTACCATAGCCGGTATCAATATCGGCAATAAGTGGTATGTCTATGGATTTTGAAATATTCCCGGCAGCATTCAGCATTTCGGTAGCGGTTAATAGACCATAATCAGGGTAACCAAGTACGGATCCTGAGATGCCAAATCCTGATGTAAGGACAACTTCAAAGCCAGTCCTTTCAGCTATCTTTGCCGATAGGCAATCATACACACCCGGACTCAATATTATGCCAGGTTCTGATAATCTTTTACGAAGTAGATTGCACTTGTTCATTTGTCACCAAATAATTCAGAAATATTTAATTCCTCAATTCTTAAATTCCTTAATCCTTCAATCGTTTTTATTTCTCTAACATATCGTATTGTATTCACACCACTCACATTTGCAACCACTCATCTTCTTAAAGTTACCATCCTTATGTGCCGTAAAAAAGTTGTCCAGAGTTGAATCCAGTTCTCGGCATGCCTCTTCCGACGTATCTATTACTACGGATTCATCTGGAACAAGGAAGTAGAGTATGGTTTCGTCTACCGTCTTTCCATAAATTATTTCGAGCGCCCGTGCGTAAAGCTGCATCTGCAGTTGATAGAGCTTTACCTTCTCAGGAATTTCTTCAACGGTAATATTATTTGCCTTATAATCAATGATTTTTAGTAACCCGTCTTCGCCGAAATAGAAAAGGTCTATCTGTCCCCTTATCAGATTGTGCCGGCAATTGAAAATAAACGATTTTTCCCGTTTATACCGTTTACTTGAGAGAACTTCTTTACCAACATTACTATTGTAGAAAGTGTTTACCCATTTCGCAACATGGTCTATACTTTTCTGGCTTGTGTCCGGATCATAGGTACTCAGTTCTTTTTTAATATATGCATTGAGATTGTCTTCAGGGAAATCATATTTGTTAAAGACACGGTGTACGACATTTCCCAACTCATGCCCGGGTATTTCATCGTCATTCAGCCTGCTTTCATCTTCGTCTTCAACGTAATGTGGATCAGTCATGCTTTTCTCATTTATTCCCTGTATACCCAGAATGGAATTAAGATAGTATAGTTGCGGACAAAAGTAAAACTTAAGTAACTCGGTAACGGAGTATACATAATGGCTGTTATCAATCTCTACATTGTGTGTAATTCTTGATAAGATATTTTCCCCTGTTTCTACAATCTCTTTTGAAGGTAATGGGGTCTTGATTTTATTGCATGTTGCGATTGCCTTTCTGTGTCGAGTTAGAAGTTTTATGCTTTTACCACCCGTTTTCTCCTCCGGACCATTCTGGGCAGACGGTTTGTTTTCTTCTTTTACGCGCGAATGTTTTACCTCAATCGAATGTGAAGAATCCTCTCCGAGCGTTATGATTTCCCGGTTATCTTCTGGTCCAGGGTCCAGGTTAAGAGAAGCAGAGATATAGTTATGCCAGTTGCCTTTGTCACTGTCTCCCCTGGCTCTGCTCTTATTTATACCCCCTGACAGTATCAGGTGTTCCTGTGCCCTTGTCATAGCAACAAAGAGCAGTCGTTTTGACTCCTGTAATTCTTTTTCTGTTATTTCATCATTAATTCGTTCATAACTCAGAGGTACTTCCGCTTCATTGGTTGATGGATCCAGTATCTTAAAGCTGATTCCAAAGTTCTTTGAGTATACAAAATAGTCTGAGGGCCTTGAGTTGTCTCTGTTGGTGTCAGCAACAATAACAACCGGGAATTCCAATCCTTTCGCGGAATGAGTTGTGATCATTTTAACCACATCATCTTCCTCTGTTTCTACCGGCGCCTCGGACTCTCTAATTTCCCTGAACTTGTAACCGTCCACAATTTCAATAAAATCTCTTAATACCAGGGGCTCGAACTCTTCCTGAATTTTACATAATTCGACCAGCTTCCGGAGATTTGCATACTTCTTCTTTCCATTTGAAAAAAGAAGCATCTTAGATTGAAATTCCGTTTTCTTGAGAACGAAAGAAATCAGTTTCCATAATGAGGTCCTGGGCTTGATATCTTGTACCTCATTCAGGAATTGAGTAAATTGGACAATCCTGTCCCGCGAATATTCCTCAATCTCTTTTATAGATCCAACGTCATCCAGGGATTGGTAGAGTAGTTTCTTTTCATTACTGCTATGAGCGTGGTCTGCCAGTCTGAAAAGGGCATCATCATCTATCCCGACAAAGGGAGACTTCAGGACCGCCGCCAGATTTATCTCGTCAAGGGGTGATTCAATGACCTTCAGGAGGTTAATCAAGTCCGTGATCTCTGTCGTATTATAAAAACCTCTTCCGCTCACAACATAATAGGGTATATCAAGATGTGAAAGGCTGTGTTCGTAAAGCTTTATGTCTGTTGTACTGCGGAACAGAATAGCAAAGTCCCTATAGGAGATACGCCTTTCCCGTTCTCTTTTGTTTGTTATCTTAATCTCACCGTTATCAACAATCTCCTTTATTCTTTTTGCTATCTCCATAGATTCCCATTTACGGGCCTCTGTCTTATCGTTTCCCTCTACAACAATTATTTCAATTGAGGGGAATGCCTTATTTGAGAATTTTGCTCCTGGCTTTAGCTGCTGCGTGTTGTCTTTTGATGAATTAAAGACATCCCCTCTTTCCTCTCCTTCGTAAGGAGGGGATGTGCCCTGACTGGTTGAGTTACTTGGCCACAATTCGTTAAATATATGGTTTATAAAGTCCAGTATCTGTGGCCTGCTCCTGAAGTTCTCATTCAGGCTTATTAATGACCCAGGATCTATATCATTCTGAATATCCTGAAAAATCTCAACATCCGCATTTCTGAAACCGTAAATGGATTGTTTGGCGTCACCCACAATGAACAAATTATTTTTACTTCTTATAAGGTTAATTATCTTCTTTTGCAAACCGCTAATGTCCTGAAATTCATCTACTAATATGTATTTGAACTTTCGTT
Source organism: Candidatus Scalindua sp. (assembly GCA_018670825.1). Taxonomy (GTDB): domain Bacteria; phylum Planctomycetota; class Brocadiia; order Brocadiales; family Scalinduaceae; genus Scalindua. The sequence goes on from JABHIW010000160.1 coordinate 5,382, forward strand.
TTATTTCGTTGGCTATGTATTCATTATTCTTCAGTAACTCTATCGCCTTGACTTCAAGGTCGGTAAAGTCGATGAGCCCCCCGACCTTTTTCCTTTCTGAGTAGGCAATGTCAAAATTCATGAGAAAATCTCTTATCATAACCTTGATGCTCGTTGAATAGTCCTCTACAAGCAATCCAATGAGGTTTTTGAGTTCTTCGCGCAAGGCACCCAATGGTTTTTTTACATCTTTTGATACCTGTAGGGCAATGGAATTCTGAACCGTTTTAACCCGATTCAACAGTGCAAGAAAGTCGTCTTTTTGAGAAATCTTTTCTTTCCCACAGTATAGCTCATCTATTCCATTTCGCATGTCTGAAGCATTCCATTGTACTAAAACATATTCTACTTTTTCCCTGGTCTTAGGTGTAAGTTTGCTATCAGAGTAAATATCTTTAATCTCTTTTATCAACTCTTCTACACTGTTATAAGTGCTTAAGATGTCCGGTGACAAATCATCAATGCTTACTGTCTCTGCAATCGGCACACATGCACTCCTGATTTTTTCATAGAGCTGTATCAAGTTTTCCCTGAACGACTTTAATCTGCTTTTTTTTGCATCCGTTTGCTTCCAGAAGATACCGTTCAAGAATGTATCAAGAGTTTTTTCATCTGTCCGTTCCTTGAGTGTGCTTTCAAGCGCCTGTTCTTTTAACCTTCCGGCTTCGAGTTCGTCCATAACACGGAATTGAGGATCGATACCGGCCTCTATCGCATTTTCCCTGAGCAACCGGGCACAAAAGCTATGGATGGTGGAAAGATAAGCAAATTCTATCTCCTGGCGCTCCTGTTCCATTCCTTTCTGTTCGAACAAACCGGCCGCTCTTATCTTCATCTCGTTTGCCGCCTTCTCAGTGAAAGTGAGTGTGAGGATTTCGTTGATTGATGCCTTACGGGTAATCACAAGGTTTGCAAATCTTTCCACAAGAACACGCGTCTTCCCTGAACCCGGACCCGCAACAACACAGAGATCTCTGTCCGTTATATCTACACCTTTTTGCTGTGAAGTGGTTAGTTTTCCAGTCATATCTTTTTAAATTGACAGTTAACAGTTGACAGTCGGCAAAATGTATATTAGTAATTCCGTAATAAACTATGCAAACCTAGTTTATTTATCCTTCCCGGCATCCCCTCCTTGAGAAGGAGGGGAAAGAGGGGTGGTTGTTTTAATAATATCATTCAAGACGTCTTCTAAATTCTTGACGACATCATTGTTTGTATATCTCAGCACTTTAATTCCCAATGCTTCTATCTCTTCCTGTCTTTGCTTATCATAAGTGACCCTAGAGTTATAATAATGAACGCCACCATCTATCTCTATTGCTAACCTTGATTCGGGACAGTAGAAATCGACTACGTAGTTATTGATTCCATGTTGTCTTCTAAACTTCAGACCTTTAAGCTGCTTTCCCTTTAATTTTGACCAGAGAATTATTTCTGCTTTTGTCATGTTCTTTCGCAGATATTGTCTCTTCTTTACAAATTCTTTTTTATTGAATATGTCCGTCATTTTGAAACACTTTCCATTTACGAATCTTTCGTAATTTAATTATTTTGCTTCGAAGGAAGAGTTTAAAACGTTTTTGTTTCAAACCACCCCTTAGTCCCCTCCTTCTTAAGGAGGGGATCTTTTGGTTTTTATCAAATCTTTAAATTCATTAATAATACTGTCTATTTCCTGTGCAGACTGGTTTTTTTGTATTACATATTTTCCTTTTCAACTTCTGTTTACTATCAAATACCTACTCTCTTTTGTTTTTTGCCTACTGCCGACTGTCTATTGCCTACGTTTCTCAACTCACCCTCCATTTATCAATACGGCAGACGTTTGCGAAATCGCAGTTACCCTCACCACAAAAATCAATATTTGCCGGAGCAAGTTCAATTCTTCCATTACGGATTTCCTTTGTAAATTCCAGAATATGATTTTCAGCATCTTTCAACATCTTGTTAAATTCTTTATTATCAACAGAAAGTGATTTTTTTATTGGTTTTATATTGAGGCTGAGATTATCGATTAATTCCTGATTGTATATTCCCGTCTTTTTAGATGACTTCAGTGCGTAAAATTCAGCGGCAACGGGAATAATCTTAAACACGTCTCTCAAGGCAAGGAGGTAAATGGGCAGTTGTAAATCCAGGCCTTCTTCCATATCCGTTATCTTGAATTCTGTCTGCCCATATTTATAGTCAATGATCACACCAATTCTCTCTCCATTTGTTCCTGAAATATCAATCCTGTCAATCTTGCCGGATATTTCGACAGCCTCCTTTTTGTTATCACCAATTTCCAGGGTTCCAAATTCCTCATCCCCAAATTTCGCTTCAAACAGGGACGGTTTGAATCTTGATGAGTCAGACTCTTTTTCCTTATATTCAAATGTCAGAAGCGTATTGATCATTTCATTTTTAATCTTCAATTCCTCAAAACCAATAATCATTCCCCTTGTTTTTTGCTTAAAAACGTCATCAAATATTTTTGTGATATCTTTCGTGTCTTTAAAATATTCTTCAAGGACTTTATGAATAATGATACCCTGCATTAATAAATCCATTGATTTAGGAAGAATCTGTTTAAGTTTTAGAGTAGACCTGCCAAAATATTTATAAGGGCACTGGGCATAGTCTTTCAACTTTGTTGGTGAAAATCTCCTGCTTGCTTCACCGATCTTCTTTATTATCCCTTTGTCAGATAATTTGATCCTCAAGTTGTTATAGGAATCTATCAATGCGGTGAGCGCACAAAGCTCTTCCCTGAATAAGCTTTCATCTTCCGTATTGTTGTAAAGCCACAGAGCGACATCTTTTCCGTATTGCTCTCTTTCAGACACACAAGGGGTATTAAGATGATAATAGACAAAGCTCTTTGAATCGGTTGAGGTAATTATCTCTTCCGGTTCCGGGATTATGTTTGAAAGGTTTCTGTGGATTGTAATTTCTTTACGTAGCTCTTTTGAAAATAACTTCTGTATGTCAGAGAGGAAAAAGGATGGCAGTGTCAAATTTCCGTTACTGTTCGCTGACGGATAGGAGAGATAAAGCCTCTCTTTTGCACGCGTAATGGCTATGTAGAACAGGTACCTCTCTTCATCCATCTTCTCGCAAGCCTCTCTCAGGACTATCTTTCCCGCAGCGTTCAGTCTGCTTCTGTAATAATCCTTCAAGAAGAGGTTTTCACGTATCTGCTTTGGAAACTCTTTCTCCAACAATCCTCCAACAAATACCACGGGTATTTCCCACTGTCTGGCTTCAAGAACGTTGATGACATTAACTACCTCTTTTCTCCTGTCCGTTTTTTTATATGACGTTAAGTTCACCTGTGACTCAAGGATGTGAATGAATTTTTCAAATGTAATGCCTCCCGTATCCCTGGAAAGTTCTCCCATGGCGCTACTATTAAGGAGTGATAGAAATTCCCTTAATGCCCCTGCATCTGACTTCATCAAATCTATAATTTCTCGGTTATGATTTACTTTATCAATAGATTTGACAGGTAGCGTAAACGATGTTTCGTAAAACATGTCTTTAATGTCAGTAACGCAGTCACAATAATGACTGAATGTGTGCCTGCCTTCCAGTTTGCCGAAAATCTCCTTTAACTGTTTCAGGAAATTACTGACAGGTTCTAATTCAGAATCTGAAGGGAGTTCCAGCCATTTATTGCAATCGTCCGTTTTGCCTCTTTTTAAGTACTCCTGTTCCAATGTATTGATCAGGTTTCTGTCTATGCCTGTATTAGATTTTAGAACCTTCCAGACCGCTTCGTCCTGCCATTTATTGGTAAAAATACTTATTGTATTCATTATGGCCTTAATTAAGGGGTTCTCTTTTAACGATTTTTTACCATAGATTCTTACCGGAATGCTGAATCTTGTAAATGTATCTTCAACAAGATCCTGATACTTTTCGATGTTTCTGAATATTACGGCAATTTGACTGAAAGTGTATCCCTCGTCATACGTCAGCTTTCTTATCCTGCGGGCGATTTGTTCCACCTCATCCTGCATGTTGGCAGCAACCGTAATCTGCAATGAAGCACTAGAGCTATCAGACTCCGACACAACCGGCTCTTGAGTTTTAGAAAATACGTTTGCTTCAATATGCCTTAACATCTGACTGGTCGTTCTTCTGTTTTCATCAAGTTTCAATTCCTTGAGGCCTAATCCGATAAGCCTTGAATATGTTTTGTGAGAGACCCGGAAAGCGGGTGGTACAGGATCAGAAGTTTGATGGGGAAGTGTGATGTAAACATTCGGCACAAGTGATGTCAATCTTGTTAAAAATTTCAGTTCTAGTTGCGTATAGTCGTGGAAACCATCTACTAATAGTAGTTCAACGTCAGAGAAGGCAGTATCATTCAAGTGTGACTGAGCTTGCGCCAATAAATCTTCTTTGTCAAGAAACCTGTTGTTTTTTAGAGCTTGTTGATAACGATCATAAAGTTTTACCAGTTCATTACACTTCAAGTTAAGGGGTGAATGTTTCTTTCCGGTTTGAACTGTTTTGAGTACATCCTTAAATGCCGATGGATCAAGAGAATTTTCCTTGATCTCTCTTATAAAATTTAGAAATGCACTTTTAAATCCCGCATAATCAGAGACCTCCGAGAAATAACCGGTATTGTCGTCTTTAAGGATGCTCGATAGGACCAGGTCCTTCTCACTTTCATTGAGAGGTTTCCGCTGAGGAGTGTTACCAACATGATCAAGTATTCTGTTTGCCAGCCCGGAGAAGGTGACAAGCCCCGTGTCAAGATAGCCTTTATACGCTGAGGTCCTTAAGATATGGTCCCTGAGATGCTCAACCTGACTGTGAGTTGGCAGGATGAAGATTACGTTATCTTCTTTGTGTTCTCCAACATAATGGAAGAATTTCTGAAGGACGAAATGCGTTTTGCCACTGCCGGCTTTTCCTAAGACTAAAAATCTTTCTTGCATATAATTTTTGGACGGGATTTGCAGGATGATTAAGGATGTAAATGATGAGCTTATTATACAAATAAGAGTGTATTCTTCTATACATTTTTATTTAACCCAAATTCCTGATTTCATGCTTCCTTAGAGACTATTTGAAATGTTTTTGCTTCGTTCCAGCCTTTGAGCGCCCGATGATGCCACAGACTCAAAACAGTCATCTAATTCCAGAAAAATATCCCAACGCTCTTTTCCCATTAAAGCTGCAATCTTATCTATTATTTTTAATTCGAGCTTTTCTACTCTTGTCCCTTTCCAGATGCTATCTGATAATGCGACTAACAATTCCTCAATCGAACAGTCTATCCCATCATATTGTGCATGAGAAATACAACATTGGGCAAGTTCTGGAGCTACTTCATTCTCCAGGAGAAGCAGATTACCTTCTGCTTCATGCTTATTTCCTGGTCCAGAAAATTCCAGAGAATGAATAATTTTACCCGCATCGTGAAGAACGACACCCAAGCGTGCAAAATTGTAATCAATGGGCAAGTTATATTCTGACAAAAAACCAATAATCTCTTCCAAAGCCTCACCAACCAGTTTTACATGAACAAACAAGCATGCAGGAGCTTCTAATTTTTTCAAGAGGCTATATGCTTCGTCAATTGCTGAGCTTTTATCTATGATTTTCAACTCCTATTCTTTGAATACCAACAAAGAGAAATTACTGATTAGCCTCTCTTTCGATGCGTCCTCGTCTGCCTTGGTGGGATTCAAAAACTGGAATTCTCTCGAAAAAGAGGACGGGTATCTGCTTTTTCATTCTAGAGAAGGGAAAGCTACTGTAATTTGTTGATTACCTAGAAAATATTACTATGAATCTGTACGGTATGAATTTAGTCCGCATCTAACGAAATATTAGGTTGATAATTTACATATTTCATGAATTCCCGTTGAAAAGTAAGTGTTGTGAAGCCGGTAGGCCCGCTTCTATGTTTTGCAATGTAAATACGAACGTCACCAGGGTTTGCGGTTGGGTCATAATAGTCTTCTCTATGCAATAATAAAACTAAATCAGCATGTGCGATAGCCCCTGTTCCTTTCAGGTCAGATACTCTTGGTATATGGTCTTTTCGTGTTTCAACTGATCGGCTCAACTGTGAAACTGCAATTACCGGTATATCCAATTCTCTGGCCAATACTTTCAGGCCGCTTGAGACATCGGAAATTTTCTGCTCTCTGTCTTCTGTTTTTACCGTTTCCATCAACTGTATATAGTCAATGATAATTAATTCAATGTTATGTTGTGATTTAAGATGCCTGGCCCTGGCGCATAGTTCAAGGAGGTCAAGTCCCGGAGTATCATCAATAAATATGTCCGATTCTGATAAATCGTCTATAGCTGAAGAGAGTTTTGGAAATTGCTTATCTTCCAGTTTGCCGGTCCTCAGTAGATATGCATCAATCTTTGCGTATGAACACAACATATTTTGTGCTGTTTGCTTGTCTGACACTTCCAAAGAGAAAATCAAGACTGGTTTTTTCTCTTTTATACCTACATGTTCCGCAATATTTAACACTAAACTTGTCTTTCCAAAACTTGGTCTTGCTGCTACAATTATTAGCTCCCCATTCTGAAGCCCCGAAGTCATCTCATCCAGGTCATCAAAACCGGTAGATATTCCGGTTAATCCATCTTTACTGTCGTGTAAATTCCTTATGTGATCATAAGTATCGTTGAGTATGCTGGATAGTCTTCTTGTTTTCTTAGAGAATTTGTGCTGTTTTTTGTCTTGCATATTTATAATACCGGGTTGTCCCGAACATATTACGATGATCGGGACAACATTACTATTTCCTGTGTAAATTAAAGAATTCTTGTATCATAGAAAGCGGTTCTTGAATAAATTATAGCATTGTTGTGCGACAGCATTGTGTCGTATTAAAAAGATTTATTATTTTCCCTCTTTCAGTTCTGGTTTATCGCCTTTATCCAGATAATTCTTTTTTGTGATGACGCTTCTTCCCAGCTCCTTTTCAGTTTCTTTACGGGCATTGCCGGCAATCTTGCCACCACGCCGGGCGACGTTCTTATTTTTATCAAACGTTTCCGGTTTCTCTTTTTGTGAAATCTCTGTAGTAACGCGCTCACCCAACATTGTGAAAATCAGTTCCAAATCATCCATGTGGTCTCGCAGGTTGGCTTTGGATTCTTCCGGCAGGTTTTTGTGCTCTTTGTACTCAGACGGAGTCATCCCAAAGGTGGCATTAGAAATCTCGGCTGTTAAAATGGCAAAGTCTTTTTGTTTTCCAATTCCACGCTTTTCCCATTCATCGGTCAGGTTCTGCCGGATGGCGATGCCCCTAAGCCTTTTGTCAATCCAGTCCTGAGGATAGCCTTTTTTCTCATAGAGTTCTTTCATTCGCTGTTGAGCAAGTTCGGGGTTTTCTATTTCGTCGAGCCTTTCCTTGCCTACCTGAGCAAGCCATAGTTTGAAGGGTTCGGCTTTTTTGGATGGAATTGACTGGATGAGGCGGAAGGCGTTTTTAGTGTTTACGCAGTCTGTAAGCCGTTTTTTTCCGTCAGGAGCTAATAATTTCAAACGTACCCAAATTGGGGACACTTCAATTTTAACAAATTCCCGGTCTTTTACTTTCCCCCAATATTGCCTTGGCGTTGGACTATCGGTAAGCGCTTCAATTATATCAACTACAGAATAAAACCACTCTTCTTCGTGCCAAATCCTGCGAATTTCTTTACTTTGAAAAACGATTAGTTTATTTTGTTTATCTGCCATTATAATTCACTGTCAAATTCTTATCTCTACTAAATTGATTCGCAACAGTCTTAAACTCCAGGTTTATGTCTTCCGGCTTTACAAGCCATGTGCGAAATAATTCTATAGTTGTCATATTTGCTTATGTTCCTGTTTGGTGACAGCGTCATTTGGAAATAAAATCAGGATCCTTCCGATTGCTCTCTGGCATTTCTGGCAGGAACAACTTCCATATCATCTATTTGCTTAAATGCGAGGACTGACCCGCTTTCTGCACTGACCCGCTTTCTGCATTATTACATTATTAATGTTTCAAGATTGGTAGTCACAACAAAAGTAAAGTTCTTGCCATAGACGATATTTGTTTATCCCGCATAATTTGTTATCAATTGAAATATGAAGGTGACCCTCTGCCTGTTTCGGTGTCTTATGTTTATCTTACTTATTTTCCTTCAGCTCTTTTTTTATTTCCTTGAAGGTATCTTGCAAATTAACATTTAACGTTTTACTTGCCTTATCGGCTAACATTACGAGCAGATTTTCTAATGGATCACCACCAGCTTTAAAGGATTTAAATGTTTCACTGAAGGACATCGAGGCTCTACTAATTATTATTTCATCTTCATCTAACAGATACACCTCTGACAATACCTTCCCTTGTTCAGTTATATGAGCAACAGACATTTCCATCAATAGTCCGTATACTCTTCCATTAATCTCAATTGCATAGAGATTGTTCATCAACTTATCAAATGGATAAATCATTACCTACTCCTCTTTTTGTAATTCGCGAAACATAATTGAATAATATCCAGAAAAACCAGGTTACTGTTTTATGAAGAAGCATCGAGAGCAGTCATGTATCTACATCCCACAAAAATAAACATAAATTCTGGGCAACATCAAAAAAGGCCTTGAGGTGGCCTGTTCAAGCTCATGATTATTTTACTTTTTTCTTTATTATTAATGTAACGTCTTCTTACCAAAAGTGTTTTACCTGTACAAATTATATTAGTTCTTCAGTCTTATATTCTTTATATCTAAGCTTGTGTAATTCTAAGATAATGTTTTTGTTATCACATATGAACTTTTTATCTATTGTTAAGGAAAAATCTTTATATTTATTGTGGAAATTAAAAACAATATTATTTTTATCAAATAAAGCCTTAATAGCATCTTCCTTTTCTTCATCTTTAACATTGAACCATAAGATTGAGTTTGGTTTCGTTCTTTTATCAAAATAATATGAATTTTTTCCATCTATCATTATATTTATATAGCTTTGTGTTAACTTGAGAGATATATTCTTGGTTTTTTCAGATATCATATTTAAGAGTTCTTTGGCTGTGCCTAATGTCCAATTTGCTCTGTCATCCCAGGTTGATTCTGTAACAACACTTATTTCTTCTTCATCTTCTGGCTCAACATATACATCTAATATTTTTGAAAAATTTAAAATATACTCTCCATTAACTTCTAATAAATCTGCCTGAATTGCTATCATTGGGACGTTTAAACTTAAAATTTGAATAACATTAAAGTATCTTCTATCAAAGGATTCAGCAATTAATACACAGAAATGTTGACGTTGAGGATATCTTCTCTTTTCATTATCCCAATATTCAATAGAACGAATGATATGAGAAGGGTCTGTTTCTCCGAGCATAACTTCAACTTCATACATTGAATTATTATCATCGGGGTCTTTTAATAAAATATCTAACCGCCCTCCGTTAGATTGCTGTTTTTCTTTGTTTACTGGTATTAAATTACCCAATCCTAATCTACTTGGATTGTCATAAATAATATTTTGAAGCCAATATTCATCTTTTCCGGTATTTCTTATGAAAACTTTCTTTCCAAACTTTGTGTGATCTTCCATAATAACTCTCCTTTATGTTATGCATAACAAATTAAGTGGCGGTGCATTTTATTGTAAAGTTCAAACCCGTGGTTTTTACGGGCATACTTAAATGATTTGTATTAAGGAAATATGAAAGTTGCCCTCCTATGCTCTCAATTTTTTGATCGGTAACGACAGTCTCCCTGGTTGTCCGAAGCTCATTCTGTAATGAATCACTTTATACCAAACTTCCTACTTACTTTACAGTTTTCACATACTTTCGAACTGTGAAATGAACTTTACAAAGATAATTTATCTTTACCTATCTATACCGAGAAATTAAAATTATTTTTAGATAATTCTGGATCATTTTTGTGGAATTGACATAAGTCTTTTTATACAAACAGTACAAAAGAGAAAAATTGTTGAATGTAAGATGTACTATTTATTTAGTATTGTCACTTGTCTTATATTTTGAGATAAAATGATAAAACCACATATTATTAAAGTCAAGAGAAAGATAGTCGTGAGTTAGCGCATCCTGCCTGCCTGTGCGTAAGCACGCGGACAGGAGCAACTCTTACAAAATGGCTAAAACGACATCCGTGTCGTCACTTCACGCCATTTTGAATATGTGCTGACACACAAAAAAAATAACTTTGAGTTTTCTCATAAATATAGCAGGGAAATTTGCCCAGAAGGACTGGAACCTTTTAATATTTCCTAAACCCCTTCCATTTCTTCCACACACCGTTCCAGGATAATTTCATCATAATTGTGATATAAGCCCATAAATGCTTTAATGAAATGATAATCAACTTTCGCGGTTTTTCCAAACTTAAGACACAAATTTTTTGAGATGAAACCAATTTCTTCTCTATCCGTTTCAAGCCCGGAGCGTAGATCGGGATAGTCTGACTCCCTTTGAAAAATATCGTTAAGTTTATTAATGAGAGTTTGCGTTAATTTGGGATCATCGGGAAAAATTCCAGCTCCTGCCGGGTATGTTTGATGTATCTGCAATGAATCCAGTATTTCCATTGTATGCTTGTGAATATAATCAGCCTTTATATTTGTCCGTATTCCATCTCTGTTTTCAATGCAGAAATCCTGGCTGCTTACGGATTGATAGTCACTTCCAAATATTCTATTTATTTCTTTTTTTGTATTCAGGGATAAAGATTTACTTAATAAAAGGTCATTTAGACTAAATTTGCTTCCAAAGTTCTCAATAATATTTGTAATAAGTCCGTGCAATTTTTCCTTCCTCATCACAAAAACAATTCCAATATCCCTCATTATTTTGTTACCTCAATTTATCCTTTTTTAATTACCTGAATATAAATTTAATTACTTTTGATTCTTTTATTATACAACCAACAAGCGACAGGGTTGCGTCGCGGTAGAATTTTATTATTTAAACGTGTTTAAGTACTCAACAATTTTCCCCTTTATTTCTTTCTTAAGGTATTTAGGTTCAATAACATGTACATGAGGAATCCAGCGGAGAATTGTATAAATTATTTCTTCATTATGACAAATCATTGTTTCAATTCTTAAAGAGCCATCCCTGTTTTCTTTTGTAATCTTCTGCAATGGGAAATACGTCTGTTGTTTGAAATAGTTTGCTGCCTCCTTATCAACCTTTAAGACAACTTTTTTGTCTTTTTTCTCTGAAAACCATATATTTACACTTTCATTCAAAATGGTATTTATGTTTTTAGGAAGAGTAAAATATTCGTTTAGCATCTCTACTCCTTGAATATTGTCTAACCTGAACGTTCTTAACCACTCTTTGCAATCTACTTGTGATAAAAGATACCAGAATCCATCAAAGAATGTAATTTTCAGTGGACAGACTTTATAGTCACCTTCTTTCTCAAGAGTCTTATAATGTAATACTATTTTATTGTTATCCTTAACGGCTTCCTCCAATTCCTTAATGTAAGGGAAATCCTTACTGATTTTTGATCCTTCAGGCAGCTTCACATAAAATGCAGAATCCTGCTCTTTTGAAACAACCTTCTTCAGGATACTGGAGAAGGAATCTTCAAACTTCTCTCCCAGTGATTTTGAAATATCATGGAGAAAAGAGAGCAGAGATGCCTCTTCCCTTGTAAGCATCATTTTCTTTAGTGAAAAACCTTCCATAAAAGAATGATATCCCTTCTCCGATGATATGATTGGGAACCCTGTCGTATTCAGGAGTACGATATCTCTTTGAACAGTGCGGAGAGAAACATTAAACTCCCTTGCCAGTTCAGCGCTAGAGACTCTCTTTCTAGAATCCAATTGGTTCAAAATAAAGAAAAGCCTGAATACCTTCTTGTCATAACTTGTATTTTTGGTAGACATTTTGAAATATGTTATCAGTGTATATACATATTGTAAACACAAAAGCGACACCGCCATGTCGCAAAAACAAATTATTTTTTGAAGTCTAAATTAAAAAAAAGGTCATACTTGTCCAGTTGAAATACTTTGGTTTCGCAAGCCTATTATCATTTATCGTATTTAATATTAATAAATTTCATCTTGTTATCATTTATGCTTAAAAATGATAATAAGGAATTTTATATTATTACTTCTGTTCCGCAAGCAAAGGAAAATAAGACATTGGATGTAGATATCACCGGACAAAAGACGCCAAGGACATTACGTTGATAGATGCTGAAGTCATAGACGAAGGAAGAGTTATGATATAGTTTTACGAACAAAGAACAAGATTAGTGTTATTCTGTTAATCCTGTCAAGAATTGCCCTTTCCCGCTTTTAAACCTATTTGTTTGACATATCGGGTTGTAAAAACTAAGATTATCGCATGACTAAAACAGATCGAAAAACCTATAAGGAGGATTCACGGATTATGCAGGCAATTCGAATTAAATATATCAGGCAAGTTGTAATTTGCTCTATTTTTACATTGGCATTAATAATGACGGCACAGGTCGCCAGTGTGCCAGTCGTGTTTGCAAAGGAGAAGGACCTGCCACCGGAAATACAATTGGATTTATTAATTAACTCCGCAACAAAGGACATTGAAGCTGAAAGATGGGAAGACGCAGTACAAAATTTTGAGAAGGCGATGAATCTGGGACTTAACCTGCCAGGAGAATTTCATTTCCTGTACGGCAAAGCACTTTTTAAAACGGAAAGTTATGGGTATTCGTTATCAAGTCTTACTAACTATCTTACATTAGCAGGTCAGAATGGAAAATATTATGAAGAAGCAATTACCCTGGTCGTAGATGCCGAGAACAAACAAAAAGAGAAAATGCGTCGGACAGCGGAGTCGAAACAACAGCAGATAAAAGTCGCAAGTGAAACTGAAGATGGAATGATATTTGTCAAAGGAGGATGTTTCGATATGGGAGACATCTTTGAAACCGGAGACAAAGATGAGAAACCTGTGCATACAGTTTGTGTGGGTGATTTTTATCTGGGAAAAACGGAAGTCACCCAGAAACAGTGGGAGGGCATAATTGGCAATAATCCATCTAAATTCCAATGCGGAGAGTGCCCGGTTGAAAGAGTGAGCTGGAATAATGTTCAAGATTTCATTAAAAAGCTGAATGAGAAAACAGGTAGGAATTACCGTCTTCCAACGGAAGCTGAATGGGAATATGCGGCGAGGAGTGGAGGCTGGAAGGAGCAATGGGCAGGCACCAATGACAAAGATAAAATTGAAGAGTATACCTGGTATGGTTTTACCGCCGAGGGCCGTACTCATGCTGTGGCACAAAAAACGCCAAACGGAATTGGCCTATACGATATGATGGGGAATGTCTGGGAATGGTGCTCAGACTGGTATGACAAGAAATATTACGAAACCAGTCCCAGCAAGGATCCACAAGGGCCCTCAGATGGCAAAAACCGTGTCTTACGGGGCGGTGGCTGGCGTAGCAAAGATAAGGGTCTGCGGACAACTGATCGTAATTACTTTGTTCCGACCAGCAAAAAGTTCAGCGATATAGGCTTCCGTCTGGCGAGAGATCTCTAATATTTAAAAAAATAATAGGACACAGATTTTCACAGATAAAAAACTGTTAGATGCTATTATCTTAGTATTCCAATAGATTCTCATAACCTGCAGGAACTTCTAGTCTGCCTACGGTAAACTGCCAATTCCCCTCTACTCTCTCGTCAGGTGACGGTATTTCATCCGGTGCGGCTGATCAGCGGCTTTTCCCAACCTCTTTTTCCTGTCTGCTTCATATTCTGAAAAATTTCCTTCAAACCATCTGACGGTGCTGTCACCCTCAAAAGCAAGCATATGTGTAGCGATGCGATCAAGAAACCAGCGGTCATGAGAAATAATGACCGCACAGCCACCAAAATTTTCCAGGGCCTCTTCAAGGGCCCGCATGGTATTGACGTCCAGATCATTCGTAGGCTCGTCCAGGAGTATCACATTAGCACCATCCTTGAGCATACACGCAAGATGGACTCGGTTGCGCTCACCACCGGAAAGTACATCTACCGTCTTCTGCTGGTCTGATCCCGAGAAATTAAAGCGTGCAACATAGGCGCGGGAGTTTATTTCGGAATTTCCCAGTTGAATCGTATCCCTGCCCCCTGAAATAATCTCCCATATTGTTTTACCCGGATCAAGAGTATCACGTCCCTGATCGACGTAAGCAAGTTTAACGGTATCGCCAATCTTAAGGGTGCCTGAATCAGGTTTTTCCAGATCCGTTATCATCTTAAAGAGTGTTGTTTTACCCGCACCGTTTGGTCCTATAATTCCAACAATACCTCCAGCAGGAAGAGAGAATGACATTCCCTCAAAAAGGATGCGATCTCCAAAAGCCTTACTCACATCTTCTGCGTCAATAACTACTGTTCCAAGCCGTGGTCCTGCCGGCATAAACAACTCAAGGTCCTTCTCCTGTTTTGCGGTGTCCTGGTTGAGGAGTGATTCGTAGGCACTAATACGTGACTTTGCTTTTGCGTGACGCCCTTTTGGAGACATACGGATCCACTCCAGTTCTCGCTGCAGGGTTTTCTGTCGCTCTGATTCACTCTTTTCTTCCTGTTTAAGGCGGTTCTGTTTCTGCTCAAGCCAGGAAGAGTAGTTTCCCTTCCATGGAACACCCATCCCCCGGTCAAGCTCAAGAATCCAACCTGCAACATTATCAAGAAAATAACGGTCGTGCGTTATGGCAATCACCGTACCTTCATACTGCTGAAGATGCTGTTCAAGCCAGGCAACGGTTTCCGCGTCGAGATGATTGGTAGGTTCGTCCAGAAGCAGTATGTCCGGTTTCTGCAGTAAAAGCCTGCACAATGCCACACGTCTTTTCTCACCCCCTGAGATAACATTGACAAGTGTATCTCCAGGAGGGCAGCGCAATGCATCCATTGCCATTTCCAGTCGTGATTCGATATCCCATGCGTTTTGTTTCTCAATTTCTTCCTGAAGTACACCCTGCCGTTCCAGAAGTTTATTCATTTCGTTATCTGATATTGGATCGGCAAACTTCTCGCTGATTTCATTGTACTCTTTTACAATATCTACAATCTCCTGCATGCCTTCTTCCACAACAGCCTTAACGGTTTTTTCTGAATCAACTAACGGCTCCTGTTCAAGGTGCCCTACGGTATATCCATCAGAGAGTCCGGCCTCTCCATTGTATTCTTTATCGACACCTGCCATAATGCGCAGAAGCGAACTCTTCCCTGACCCGTTTAGCCCCAGAACACCGATCTTAGCGCCATAATAATAGGAGAGGGATATATCCTTGATCACGGTCTTTTTCTGGTAAGATTTGCTGACCTTCATCATTGAATAGATAATTTTCTCAGATGTATTACTCATTAACTTTTCCTCAATTCTTTTGTTAATAAACTATCATGATAATTTTATATTTTCTACAAGTGAACGCCATGCATTACTTAGCGGGAATAACCCTGCAGATCGTTTCAAAACTTTTAGTACTTTTCTCTACGGCACTATTATACTAAGAACTATTTAAAATTATATTCAATTTTACTTTCCGGGAATTATCTTTCCCAAGACAACACTCTCCTTTGCGCCTGTGGCGGAGGGAACATTTCCAGGATTTCCACTTATGGTCTCATTGGCAAGAATAGCGAATGCCAACGCCTCCTTTGCATCTGACGGGATACCAAAGTCATCGACCTTGCTTATCTTTATACCTACAAGATAATCTTCCAGGAATTGGAACAAGACAGGATTATGGGTGCCTCCACCGCTTATAATGACCTCATCAATTTCGTAGTACGGGAGGATAAAATTTCTGTAACTGTCTGATATTGACTTCGCCGTAAAGGCGGTAATTGTTGCGATCGCATCATGGATGTCTATGTTGTCCTCTCTTAATTCCTTATATAAATCATCAGAGAACTGAATACCAAAATCCTCTCTTCCCGTTGATTTTGGTGGCTGTTTAGGCAAATAGGGATGAGTGCACAGCCGTTCTAATAAATCTTGATTCAATTTGCCTTTTGAAGCCAATTCACCATCTCTATCATACTGCAATCTCCCATCAGTTATAATCTCAGCGAATCGGTCTATTATCATATTGCCCGGACCGTTATCAAAGGCAATTATTTTGTTAATGTCACGATCCGTAGGTAAAAACGTAACATTAGAGATTCCGCCAATGTTTTGAACTGCCCGTCCAGTCCCATCCCTTCCGAATAAGATATAATCAACATAGGGCACCAAGGGAGCACCCTCTCCACCTGCCGCAATATCACTCGTCCTGAAATCGGCAATCGTGGTTACTCCCGTCTCCTGAGCGATTACGGAAGGCTCACCTATTTGCAGTGTAGATCTTACTTTTTTACCATTCTTTCCTTTCAATGAAGAGATATGATAAATTGTCTGTCCATGAGAACCGACAATGTCTATCTCTGAAAGCGGGACTGATACTTTCCCGGCAATCTGTACGGCCGCATTGGCAAATAGCTTACCTAATGTAAAATTGAGCTGACAGATCTTGTCAACGGTCCCTGTTTCTTTGCAAGAAGCTTTAAATATTAACTCCCTTATTTCATTACGATATGGATATGTTTCGAATCCCATAATGTGGACTTCAGTTGACAAACCATTTCCGGTTATTTTAACCAGACATGCATCAATACCATCACACGATGTACCGGACATTAAACCGATAACGTTACGGCTCTCTTTCTCTTTTAAACGGATTAGATTATCAATCGACATGCTGCTTTAAATACGTATCGTTAGAAATGTAAATTCATCGTAGGCAGAGCAAGGTTGTTAAATATTTTGTCATCTCATTTCTACTCCTTACGAAGGAGTAGATTAAAGCCCTCGGCACTTTTTATCCGAAGAAGAGGGCATCTTCTTATGGAGAATTTACTAAAAACCAATATACACAGATGAAAAACAAAATTCTTATGTAGTTGATTATATACGTGTTAAAACAGTGTGCTATTCTCAATTTCGCACTTTATTAAAGTGGTGATATTGTCAACAAAGATTCCAGCACCTTTAGGAGTAAAATGGCAAATATCTTCAAAAACTTTTCCATTTTTCGGGATTAGATTATGTTGGTCTACATAACATACATTTACATTTTGATTTGTAAGCTGCCGGATCACCTTATTGTGTGCCTCCATGCCAGAAACAACATTTTGAGGCAACCCCCAATCCTCGATCCTACAGACATGCATGTTATAATCTAATTGTTTCTTGAGGAATTTTTCTAGTGTATAATCTTCAGGCATGTAATAAGCGAAACTCATCAATAATAATTTTTGCCTCCTTGACTCTGATAATTTAATTATTCCGGTCACATTTTTTTCAAATGAATCTTTTGTTTTTACTGATGCCCCACATTCCAGCCAACTATCTCTAGGCACATCTCTGGGCACAAATTTATAAACACCCAGGCGATAACCAAGCTTAATGGTTATATAATTTATTGTGAATGGTAAAGAGAAGAATGTTAGTATGGACCTGTTTCTTTCATAGCTATTGATGATTCTATAGAAGCTATAATGTGAATAGTTTTCTTTAAAAATAGAAGGAGGGCAATTATTCGCCCTGGTTTCATTAATTCCGTGATAAAATATAACTAAATTAAAAGATTTATTTTCAAGGTATTTATATTTATAAAAACTGTCAAGGGATGTAAGTGCTTGTAATGACACATTGTATATATTGATTTTCTTTCCCGTTTTATTTACCAGTTCTTTCTTTAATAAATCTTCAATTTCACTCCACCCACTCGCAATAACACTACCACCTAAAAGTAATATATTAAATGTATTTTCGTCTTTAGGGATGTCTCTCTTATGAACGGCTTTTAAGTTGGGGTAATAGATATAAATAATCTCGTTCATATGAAAAAATGGAATACCAAACATTCCTTTCCAAAAAAAGCGTGAACTAGCCTCCATTATCACAACGGTAACAAGAACCATGCAGATCACGAATAATATAGTTCGATTCTTAGATGTTATTGTTTTCATATTATTAACGTTTAAGGGTACAGGAATTTAAGAAATATATTGTTTTTTGTATTTTACTTTCATTCACATAGATAAAATTATTTTCCTATGTGTTACACTTCCTCATTGAATTGGGAAACAAAATTATTATATAGTTGTTTATATAAGTGTCAAAATAAATAGATTAGAGACCCTTTCAACTATGAAAGAAAATCACGGACAAAAACTTTCACGTTCCATGAATCTGTTTGATGTTGTCTGCCTTGGAATTAACGGAATCATTGGGGCAGGAATATTTCTTCTACCTGGCAAACTAGCCGCAGTTGCAGGCCCTTTCTCGATTTTAATATTTGCCATTTGTGGTCTCTTATGCCTTGCAATAGCACTCTGTTTTGCGGAAATGGGAGGGATCTACCAGCAAACAGGAGGCGCGTATATTTATGCAAGAAATACCTTTGGCCCTTTGATTGGCTTCATGGTTGGCTGGATGATGTGGCTTTCAGCTATAATCGGTTGGGCTGCAATGGCAAGAGGTCTCCTCCTCTATTTACGATTTCTTTCTCCTTCTCTCTCTGAAGGATGGACTGGTAAAATCATAGTAACCAGCCTTATACTGGGTTTGGGGGTTCTCAATTTTCTTGGAGTAAAAATCGGTTCGAAAATTATTAACTTCTTTACCATAAGTAAATTAATACCAATCTTTTTCTTTATCGCATTTGGATTTTTCCATATAGAAACATCCAATTTGAGCCAAATCTTTTCTTTTGAAGTAAGTAATATTGGACCAGCAATCGTTATAGGCTTATTTGCCTATACCGGATTTGAATATCTGGCGATACCGGCAGGTGAAATGAAAAAGCCCGGAAGAGATATACCTGTCGCCTTTTTTATTGCAATCCTTGTTACCACTCTGATCTACATCTCTGTTCAAACGGTAGCAACCGGTACACTCCCTGGTTTGGCACAATCAGAGAAACCACTGGCAGATGCTGCCGTGAGTTTTCTGGGACCAATAGGTGGGGTGTTAATTGCTATTGGTGCACTTCTGGCGATAGCCGGTGTGAATTCAGGTATTGCTTTGACAGGGCCGAGAAACCTTTTTGCCTTATCCTCAGATGGGATTCTGCCTGGAGTATTTTCCAGGATACATCCGGAATATCACACACCTTATGTGGCAATAGGCGTAAATACCTTTCTGACTTTAATACTGTCATTAACAGGCACGTTCGAATACTTAATATTCGCCAGTGTGCTAGTTAGTATTTTGCAATATATACCGACATGCCTGGCAGTTATTGTTTTAAGGAGAAAGCAGCCGGATATCTTAAGACGCTATACCGTACCGGGAGGGTATGTAATTCCTTGTCTCGCACTTATAACCTGTTTCTGGATTTTATTACAAGTAAAACTGATTATAATTATCGCAACACTTGGAGGGATATCACTGTCTCTGCCTATCTATTATTCCAGAAAGAGGAAATTCTGCTTAAGAGAAAATCGTACTGATATTTTACTCGACAATAATGATGAATGATCTTTAAAATAGAAAATTATAGTACTGAATAACTATTCATAAACATTTTAAGTAAATCATTGACTGCCCTTTTATCACAAAGAAGCAAATTCCAACACAACCGATCAATAAAAGCACCATGGTACTGGGTTCCGGAACAGACACTATGGCCTGTGTAATCACATCGGCTGCAATATCTCGGTTAACAGCATTAAAACGAATGCTTTGTTCAAGCTCCACATGCACAAACTTGCCGCCAAGTCCGCGTGAATAGATTCCCTGCACATTGGTAGTGCCTCCCAGATCAGAAAATGTCATTCCAGATTCACTGTCATTGACCAGAATATTTAATGGATCATTGTCTGCCAGTGAATCATAGGCATGACTTAAAAGAAGTGTACCCCCCGAATCCAGCGTGCTATCAAATAGCCCATCCAACGCAACAACATTTGAAGAGACACCTCCATCTCCGCTTGAGAGTACCACATCGGTTCCGACTGGAAAACCAGGATGGTTTGCACCGTTAAACCCATGAATTTGCCATGCCGTTATCTCGGCATTTATCCCGTTCCAGGCTTTATGAACTTCATGAAAAACTGAATTGGATAGATGGGCCACATCGGCGGTACCTTGCCCATTTGTATTGCGATGAGCGCCTGCCATGAGTGCAGCGCGAGCTTTCGATTGCCGGAATATTTTTGCCCCAATATCCCAGGAGTTTGTATCAAATCTTGGATGTGGCATCTCTATAAGTGCATTAGCAGCATAGGATAGGTTAATAAAAAAGGATCCCCACCCACGTGTTTGTTGGCTATTTTGATCTAATTGTTCTCGTAATCCATGAAAAACGTCATTCGTAACGGTATCGGTAAATTGAACCAGTTCGTAATCCAGTGCGTTTGCCTGTGTTTCTGCAGTAATTAGATTGCCAGACGACAGTGAAGTGGCCAGTGCAAAAAAATCGCTTAGATCTGAGATGGTGGGAGCAACATAAAGATTAGTGTTATTATTAAATGAAAGGTCTTTCAGTCTTTCAATCTCATCAACAAAATCCCCCGATTCAATGGTAATCCCGAAGGTTAAAGAGGGAGGAAAAACAATGAGGAGAGATAGCAGAATAATGCGAAAAACTCAGTAGTGTCCGGTTAGGTTTTTGCGTAGTCATGATTTTTCCTCTGTTCTTTGAAATCGTTCTGAGTTAAAGTGTCAAAATTGAAACTACCAGCTTCATTCTTAATTTTGATTCTTAGCTCTCTGACTCTTTTGATTGAT
>JABHIW010000085.1 GCA_018670825.1 Candidatus Scalindua sp.
CTCAAATTTCCCTTTTTCATGAAGGGCTATCGCCAGGTTATTTAAAGTTTTGAGATCTTCAGGATCTGTTCCCAATGCTTTATTCAATGAGGATATCGCCTCATCCAGCATCCCTTTTTTCCGATATGCAATTCCCAGGTTATAGTATGCTTCCGTGAAATCTGGTACTAGGGCCGTGGATTTTTCAAGATAAGAAATAGCATTATCAAATTGATCCTGTTCAAGATAGGCTGTTCCAAGGTTATAATATGATTCGGCATAGTCAGCGTTCACCTCAATGGCTTTTGTATAATTTGCGATGGCATTATCCAATAATCCTTTTTTGTAATAAATTATTCCCAAGTTGTTTAGTGATTGGTAATGGTCCGGTTTAATTGCAAGGGCTCTTTCATATGCGGCAATTGCATCGTCGATCTGATCTTTGTTATTATAAAGGAATCCCAGGTTATATTCTGCCATTGCATTAGTTTCATCAACCTGTAGCACTTTTTTGAATATGTCAATTGCGTTATCGATATCTCCCTGGTTGGTAAAGATGGCGCCCAGATGAAAATAAGCGTTAGTATAATTTTCATCAAGTTCCAGGATTTTGTTAAACTCATCTATCGCCTCAGGTACCATTCCATTATCATAGTAAGCCAGTCCAAGATAATAACGAACATCAGCATTTGATGGTTCTTGTTCTAACGCATTTTCCAACTCTTCAATTGATTTGCCTAAATCGTTTTTTACTTCTTCGGTAGCGGACACAAAATTAACGTGATTTACAACCAAAATGGTAATAATAGTGAAAAACAACACATGTACTAACTTACGCATAATATTTCTCCTGTAGATTACGGTGTTTGCAGCTTTTCTTCAACTTGCTTGTCTGTTTTATGTTCAATTTGTTCCTCTGGTAGAGCAGGCTGCATTTCCGATTCTAATATGGCAGCGGGTTGTTCCGGTTTACTGTAAATAGTGCGCTGGAGTAAGCCAGGGTCAATTTCCCCTTCTGATGGAAGATGTAAAGGTGCAGGTGTATGAGGCCCTGAAACCTGTCCGTCCAATTTGTCCAGTTGAATAACAAAACCAGCTGTAGCGATCCTGGCCTTGTCTACCCTTAAACCTTCCATGCTTGCAACCTCAAATTTATAGTTGATTGTCTCTTTCGGAACGTAAAAAGAGTGTATTCTTCCTTTATGCATGGGTATAGAGACCGTACTGGGTTTGTCTACCTGAAAAGTAACCGGCTCTCCCATTAAATCCTTCTCCGGTTTTTCAAATGTTGATTCAATGGTATCTTTCTCCGTTTTTGTTTGAGCAAATTCCCCGGGAATTACATTTTTCAGCCTTTCCGCTAACTGTTCATCCGGTAGCTCTTCGTGCTTACCAATGAGTCTTTTGACCAGTAAGTCACCCACAAGAAGTTTCTTGAATGTGTAACTCTTGTTTTGGTCCCTTTGTAAGCTGAAGTTTGTGAAGATAAGCATTAAGGCTATTAATATAGACAATACCGTAATAATTCTTCCCGATGATTGCGGTATCACTACTTTCAAGATATGAAGAAAAATGACAAATAAAAAGGCCGAACTGCTGACCTCAATAAGCCCGGCCTGCCATTTCCCGAAGTACGTGAAACTTACAAATATTACTGCTATTACGAAAAAAGCAATACTTGTGTATATAATTATCCTGTTAAACCGTCCATGAGAAGGTGTGGGATTATCTGTTTTCTTTTTCTTTTTAGATTGCCCGAATATTGCTTTAAATAAATGCATAAGAATTTTTTAACCTGTTTCAGTGACAACTTCCAACGATTCGTATAAGATGTCCATCATCTTATTTAATTGTGAAATATTTATACACAAGGGTGGCATAATTACCAGGACATTGTCCAGGGGCCTGGTAATCAAGCCGCGTTTCCTTGCTTCCAGGCATACCTTCATCCCTATCTTTTCTTCCCATGAATAAGGTTCCTTCGTCTCCCTGTTTTTAACCAGTTCTAAGCCGGCAATAAGTCCGCATTGCCGAACGTCTCCTACGGTCTTCAATTCTTTGAATTGTTCGAGCCTCTCCTTCAAAACCCTGATCTTTGGAACAAGTCCTTCTATGACCTTTTCATTTTCAAATATATCGATATTTGCAAGGGCTGCTGAACAAGCTAATGGATTGCCGGTATATGTATGGCCATGGAAAAAAGTCTTCTGTTCGCTATGTTTACCGAGAAATGTATTATAAATTTCGTCTGTAGTCAGGGTCGCTGCCAGAGGCATATAGCCTCCATTTAAACCTTTGGAAACAGTTAATATATCGGGTGTTACATTCTCATGTTCACACGCAAACATTTTCCCTGTGCGGCCAAAACCGACCAGCACTTCGTCTGCAATGAGAAGGACATTATATTTTTTACATAAATCTTTTACTCCGGACAGATAACCTTCAGGGTGAACAATCATCCCTCCCGCGCCCTGTACAAGTGGTTCCATAACCATGGCCGCTATAGTTTCTGAATTTTTAGATAATATCTCTTCCAACTTGCCTAAGCATTCAAGGGAGCAAGATGCTTTATCTTTATCATATGGACACCGGTAACAATAGGGTGATGGTGTGGTGAACGTCTTAAGTAAAAGAGGTTTGAAAACCGTATGGAAAACCTCTATCCCGCTCACACCAACCGCACCTAAAGAATCGCCATGATATCCGTATTGCAGCGTAACGTAATTGGTCTTATTTTTGTCGCCTTTAAATTGCCAATATTGAAATGCCATTTTTATGGCCACTTCAATCGCATTGGAACCATTATCAGAATAGAATATTTTGTTTAGGCCTTCCGGAGTGATCTCTACCAGGTGTTTTGCCAATTTGGCGGCAGGTATATTTGACATACCCAGCAGGGTTGTATGAGCAACTTTATCAAGTTGGTCCTTTATTGCATCGTCAATCTCTTTCCTTCTATGGCCATGTATATTACACCACATAGAAGAAACACCATCGATATACTCCTTACCATTAATGTCTCTTAGCATAACCCCCTTGCCATCTACTATAATTAATGGTTCTTCTTTGACAAAATCTTTCATCTGTGTAAAGGGATGCCACAGATACTGTTTGTCCCAGGATGCTACTTGTTCTTTGGATGTTTCTTCATGCATAACAGTGTGTTTCCTTATGTAAAATAATGTATAGGAATTTTCGTTTTAACTGTTTATTTGTAAGACGATACGCTATTGTCATTCTGAGTGAAGCGAAGACTCTTTTGTTAGCAGGTCAATGATGCTTTGTGAGGTTAATGGGATTTTCATGAAGAGATTCTTCAGTCGCTCCTCCTTCAGAATGACATGTTGGAGCGAAGCCTGCCTGAAGGGCAATAAGTGTATACAAAGGATGTCTTAATTGCTCCTTCCCTGTAACCATCTTCCTGCATAGAAGGATCCGATGCCTAGTCCCACGCATATAATTTCAAGGTTCATAGAATGCTTAACGATACCAAGATAAAGACCTTCTACTAATAAGAGCATTCCTAAAAGTTGCAAAAAGCGTGCAATTAACACTAATCATTTCCTTCCTTAAGTTTATGATAATAAAAAGTTGAAAGTGCCTAAAGTTTGAAGTGAGCTAACGTTGTGGTAAAAAACGAGTTTTTGTTCTTTAACTTTAGTTCACTTAAGACACTTCAAACTTAGTTGCGGCTTTGCCGCACCGTTCAATTACCGGCTCCTCAGTTTGGACAGAAGATGGAGGATCTCAATGTAGAGCCAGACAAGTGTGATCATTAGGCCCAGTGCAGCCCTCCATTCCATAAATTTGGGAGCTCCCTGTTCTACTCCCTGTTCAATAAAGTCAAAATCAAGGACCAGATTAAGGGCCGCAATAACAACAATAAAGCCACTAATACCAATTCCTATAATACCATTACCATGAATAAATGGGACATGCGTGCCAAAAAAACCAAGGATAAAACTCACCATGTACATCAGGAAAATTCCACCTGTTGCAGCAGTTATGCCAAGCTTAAAATTTTCAGTAGCTTTAATCAACCCGGATTTGTAAGCAAACAAAAGCGCAAACAAAGTCCCGAAAGTAAGACCAACCGCCTGGATTACTATTCCAGGGAAACGTGCTTCCATAATAGAAGAGATACCGCCTAAAAACAATCCTTCCAATAAAGCATAAACCGGCGCTACTATCGGTGCAGTCGTTGGTTTGAAGATAGCAACCATTGCGGCAATGAAGCCTCCAATGGCTCCTCCCCATAAATACAATGATATTTGAGGCGCTTCGTAAACAAAAAATTGACGCCATACCCACATTGCTGATAACAAGGCAAGAAAGAGCATTATCCCTGTCTTGTTAACTGTCCCTTGAAGCGTCATCAAATTATCACTTAACGTAAAGCCTCTGACTTGAGAAAACGTATTTTTGTTTAAACCCGGATTTGCTGACCTTGCTATCATTACTACCCACCTTCCTTGTTATTACCCAATTTGAGTGTTCCTGATATTGGTATAATTCTAATACGTAAATGTGTATATATTATTATCAATTATTATGAAAATCCTCAAATCCTCTCGGCTACTTCGATGGCCCTTAATAATCCCTTTGCCTTATTAAGAGTTTCCTGGTATTCCATCTCAGGGACCGAGTCGGCGACGATACCAGCGCCGGCCTGTATATATGCATCTTTACCATTTTTCAAGACAATGGTCCTTATGGTAATACATGTATTTATATCTCCGGAAAAGTTAATATAGCCTACGGCGCCACCATAAGGGCCGCGTCGTGTTTGCTCTAATTCATCTATTATCTGCATGGCCCTCACTTTTGGAGCTCCTGATAAGGTACCTGCTGGCAGGCATGCCCTTAGGCCGTCAAAGGCATTTTTGTCGCTCCTTAATTTACCACTGACGCTGGATGTGATATGCATTACGTGCGAGTATTTTTCTATTACCATTTTTTCGTCTATTGAGACGCTGTCGTATTGTGAAACACTGCCAACATCGTTTCTCCCTAAATCAAGGAGCATGATATGTTCAGCAAGTTCTTTAGGATCCGATAATAATTCCTTCGCTAGCAGTTCATCTTCTTCCGTTGTGCTTCCGCGCTTTCTTGTTCCTGCTATTGGCCTTACGTTAATGTTTTCGTCGTTCACTTTTACCATAACTTCGGGAGAGGAGCCTATCAGCTCCAGATCCTTCATTTTAATATAGAACATATATGGAGATGGGTTGATTACTCTTAATGTGCGGTAAATATTGATAGGCTCGGCGTTTATCTCTGTTTTCAGGCGTTGTGAAAGAACCGCCTGAATTATGTCTCCGGCACGAATATATTCTTTACAGGTTTCGACAGCTTGCAGAAAATCAGATTCCTTAAAATTCGATGAGA
>JABHIW010000122.1 GCA_018670825.1 Candidatus Scalindua sp.
CATTAACAAAAAAAGAACCAGTCGTAATTGATTCTCCGATACGCAATATTAATAGAACGGTAGGAACAATACTCAGTAGTGAAGTCACCAGAAAGTATGGCTCTGCGGGACTACCGGAAGATACGATCCAGTTGAATTTCAAAGGGTATGCAGGTCAAAGCCTTGGCGCGTTCATGGTTCCCGGCATTACAATACGTGTGGAAGGTGATGCAAACGACTATGTCGGAAAGGGAATGTCCGGAGGCAAAATTATAGTAAACCCTTTTAAGGAGTCAACGTTCAAACCGTATCAAAATATTATTGCAGGTAACGTGATTCTCTATGGTGCTACAGGAGGGGAAGTCTTTCTTCACGGTATGGCAGGAGAGCGTTTCGCCGTACGTAATAGCGGTGCAACGGCGGTCGTTGAAGGAGTTGGTGACCATGGATGTGAATATATGACAGGAGGCACAGTGGTAGTTATCGGACAGACTGGTAACAACTTTGGAGCTGGAATGAGTGGCGGCGTTGCCTATGTTTATGACGAGCACGAATGGTTCGGTATGAAATGCAACCTGGACATGGTTGATCTGGAGAGTGTATGGGAGGATGAAGATAAGGATCTCCTGCACGCATTAATAACAAAACATTTTGAATATACTCAGAGTGTCAGGGCAAAAGACATTCTAGATAATTGGGACAGCCGTCTGCCATTATTTGTTAAAGTAATGGCTATGGAATATAAGCAATCATTGGAACGGATCAGACAAGAAGAGCACCGTGATGATGAGCTGGTGTTAGCGACAGAGGAGGTATTTAGTGGGTAAACCGTCAGGATTTCTAGAAACTGACCGGCAGCCAGGTGTCAAACTGCCAGTCGATGAACGTATTAAGCATTTTAATGAATTTGAAAGTAATGTCTCTGACAGTGTATTGGAAGAACAAGCAAGTCGTTGTATGGATTGTGGCGTTCCATCATGCCACGCATACGGATGCGGGGTAAAGAACAGAATTCCTGATTGGAATGATCTGATTTACAAGGGTCATTGGAAACGGGCATTGGCATTACTGCATTCAACAAACAACTTCCCTGAGTTTACCGGGCGTGTTTGTCCGGCTACCTGTGAAGCATCCTGTACATTATCGATTAACAGGAGACCTGTTACTATCAGGCAGATTGAGAAACAGATTGCAGAACGTGGCTGGAAAGAGGGCTGGATACAACCTCAGCCTGCTGAATTCAAGACAGGCAAACGTGTAGCCGTCATTGGCTCTGGACCTGCAGGACTTGCAGCAGCACAGCAATTAGTTCGAAAAGGCCATAACGTTACGGTATTTGAAAAAGATGACAGAATTGGGGGTATGCTACGTTATGGTATACCTGATTATAAAATAGATCGCAGTGTCCTTGACAGAAGACTGAATCAGCTTATAGAAGAGGGCGTCTCTTTTGAAACGCAAGTCGATGCAGGAATTGATGTCTCCGCGATGTATTTGTCACGATCATTTGATGCGGTAGTTATATGTGTTGGCGCACAAATTCCCAGAAATCTGGTAATCCCCGGGAGGGGCTTAAATGGTGTCCATTTTGCAATGCCATTTTTGACTCAGCAAAACAAAAGAAATGCAGGTGATACCATCCCGGAAAATGAAGCGATCACTGCGCAGGGAAAGAATGTCATTGTCATTGGAGGAGGAGATACCGGGTCAGATTGTATCGGTACCAGTATCCGTCAGGGAGCAGCCAGTGTAACACACATATATTATCAGGATGTCCCTCCAAAAGAGCGAGCACTCTGTAATCCATGGCCGGAATGGCCGACAACATTCAGCACAAGTTCCTCTCAGGAAGAAGGATGTGAACGTTTCTGGAAATATCAGACAAAGGAGTTTGTCGGAGCAAATGGAAATCTAACCGGACTGAAAGTGGCGGAGCTTGATTGGACAAGACCTGCGGATGGTTCGCGCGGTACCTATACAGAAATACCTGGTTCTGAAAAGATTATTCCCGCAGATCTCGTATTCATTTCAATAGGTTTTCAACATTGTGAGCATGGCCCCCTACTTATGGATCTGAAACTTGAACTTGATAAAAGAGGCAGGGTAAAAATTGATGATAACCAGATGACGTGTCTCCCGGGAATTTTTGCTGCCGGTGATGCGGAGCTGGGTGCAAGCCTGGTTGTTCGTGCTATCTACAGTGGCCGACAAGCAGCTGCAGGTGTGCATCAATATTTAATGTCTGAAAGGACATTGAAATTAAAAGAAAATGAGAGCAGATAACACTACAAATTCTGTTTTGTAGGAATAACAGAGAAATATAGCATGTTTCATCTAACCGCTTTCTGTACATCATGTAATGTGTGTTTTAATAATGAATTGTTAGAGTAATTTATTCAAACACACATTACAGCATTTCTGTAACTTCCACACCTATACCATAATAACCCTTGCATATTGCCTGTAATTGACTAATATATACTCGTAATAGTTCATATTGCAAACAGATATATTAAATTCGTTAAGGACCGATTAAAATGTCTACAATGGGACGAATACTTTTAGCAGATGACGAGGAATTTTTCCTGAGTACAACAAGTGATTTATTGGTTGATGAAGGCTATGAATGCGTTCAATCACAAGATGCTGAATCTGCTTTAATTAAACTGAAATCTTCTGCATTCGATCTTTTAATAGCTGATATCCATATGCCGGGCAATTCCGAACTGGAACTTGTTAAGGAGATGCATAAAATCGCGGAAGGAATGCCGGTTATTCTGATCACCGGTAACCCCTCAGTTGAAACTGCAACGAAATCAATACAACTTCCGGTTGTAGCTTACATGGCGAAACCTTTTGATGCTGATATGCTGTTTATGCATGTTAAGGATGCTATTAGTAATTACAAAACCTATTGCTCAGTACAAAATTCAAGTCGACGTTTACAGGAGTGGCAGAAAGACCTGGATAGCATTAAGAAATTAGTAAGTAACACCCTAGACTCAACATCCTCAATACCTATTCATGCATTCTTTAAACTTACATTTCGGAATATTACAGAATCCCTGTTAGATTTGGATCACTTGATTGAAGGACTTAACTCAAATAGCAATGAACAATACGCGTGCAATTTGCTTGATTGTCCCAGTTTAACAAAAATGAAAGGTGGCTTGATAGAGACAATGGAAGTCCTGAGGAAGACCAGAGAGTCTTTTAAATCGAAGGACCTCGCCAGGCTCAGGGATAAGCTGGATACAATTGTCAAAGATGTCAGATAATATCTAAAGGAGTATAAGGTGAAAATATCCTAGTCTATTAAACGCAAATTACTAGTATTTTCACTTTGCATATCACTCATACCTATTCTTGTTATTACCATAATATTTTACTTATCTGCCAGAAAAAGTCTAGAACAACATATAGACCAGAAAATGGTAGCAATAGGTGAGTTAAAAGCGCTTCGGGTTAAAGCTCTTTTGAATTCCATCGAAGACCGGACAATAGAATTCGGTTCTGACGAGTATATAAGAAATAAGTTGAACATAATAAGGCAGGAAGCTCTTCTTGAACAAGACTCAGTTAATGCCATAAGTAAACATTTAAAAAATAATAAAATAACTCTGGATCCGGATATTGCGGCAATATCTATATTGAACAAAGCAGGTGTGGTTGTCGCATCCACCATCAAATCAGTGATTGGTAGTGATTTTTCAGATCATGAAGAGTATATACAAATTACAGATATAGGAATGACCGTGTTTACACATCGTCCACATTTTACTGAGTATCTGGGGATTAACTCTCTGGAGTTATCAGCTCCTATTATTTCGATGAAAAATGGTGAGGTTGCCGGAATAATTATTAACGCCTACAATGAGGGGCTCATTGACAAAACTACAAATAACCGTAAGGGTATGGGCAATAGTGATAGGAGCGAGAGATGGAGACAATATTAAGTTCTTAAACTCCCTGAAGTATCTAACAGAAGACGCCATTTTTTTTAAAATCCCATTAAAAGGAGATGTTGCAGTACCCATGAAATCAGCTTTGCAAGGACGTGATGGAACAATCATTGGTCAAGATTATAGAAACATAGCGGTCATAGCAGCTTATCAACCTATTGGTTGGCGACTTGTCACAAAAATGGACAAGTCTGAAACCTTTGAACCATTAAAACCGCTAAGTACTATTGCGTTCACGCTGGGAGGAATCAGCTCTATCATGGCAATTGCCGTATGTATTTTTGTTTCAGTTAGTTCTTCACGATCAATTAAGGAGCTAACGGATGCAACTCAAAAACTGGCAAACGAAGACTTGGGGCATCGCATTAAGATAAACCGTAATGATGAGATTGGAACACATGCCAATAGTTTTAATGACATGGCATAAAAGTTAACAGATGAAATTACAGAGCACAAGCATTCTAAAGAGGATCTTGCGGCGTCTAATAAAGAGCGAGAAGCTTTCTGTTACTCTGTTTCACATGATCTTCGTGCACCACTGAGGAATATAGAGGGATTCCGTAAAGCCCTGGAGGATGACTATGCTGAGAAACTTGACGCACAGGGTAAAGACTATTTTCACCGCATTCGTAAGGCCAGTCGTTATATGAGTCGTCTTATTAATGATTTACTGGATCTGTCTCGCATAAAACGAAGCGATCTAGAGTTCAGCGCGGTTGATTTGATCGCTATGGTTGGAGAAATAGCAACAGATCTTCAATACCAGCAACCGGAGAGAAAGGTGGAATTGATTATACCAAAAGGAAAGCTAAAGGCGATAAAAGATTATTATTTATCGCGCTGGAAAATCTACTCAGTAACGCATGGAAGTTTACAGAAAAAATCCCTGATCCCAAAATTGAGTTCGGTGTTACTAATCACGATGGCAATGATATATATTTCATATGTGATAATGGCGCCGGTTTTGAGATGAAATACGTTGACAAATTATTTGTAGCTTTTCAACGCCTGCATGATAAAAGTGAGTTGAAGGTACCGGTGTCGGACTCGCGACTGTGTATCGAATAATTCACCGTCATGGTGGTGGTATCTGGGCAGAAGGAGAAGTGGCACATGGTGCAACATTTTATTTTACTCTTGAGACTGTCTGATATTGGACATAAATAGTAAGAATCCATTTTTATGTTTAAAGAAATATGATGATAAAAAAACCATATTGCTTGTAGAAGATAACCCTGACGATGTAGAACTGACAAGGTTCGCACTCCATAACGAAGCTGTTAATTGCGATTTGTCATTACTGAGTGATGGAACTGAAGGAGTAGATTATTTTTCAACTATTGATAACCGTGCGGATACAATGCCTGATGTTATTCTGCTTGATTTATAGCTGACTAAAATGGACGGTCTGGAAGTCTTAGCACACTTACGGAGAGATGATAAAACAAAACTTATCCCTGTGGTAATTCGAACCTCTTCTGACGAAGAGATAGATATAATTGAAAGTTATAAATTAGGAGCTAACAGCTATATCAGGAAACCGGTTGATTTTGAGGGATTTTGTAAAACCATTAAAACTCTTGGTAAATATTGGCTGGAGTTAAATAAGCACACATTAAATCCTACAGGTTGAATAGGCAATATGCTGTTAATTATAAAATAATTATTTTTTCCAGTGAACAATGTTAAAAAGTTATACATTTGGTGAAATTTCTGATTATCTTGTGGGTCAATTTGTGAATTTCCCCTACATCTGCTCAGGATCAGGTCATACTGAGCAGCTATCTGGCCAGGTCAAGGCGGAGAGCAGAACTTCTAACAATATTAAACTCTACATTTAATGATTACAGGTAAACCTGTTCTATATGATAAGGGGTGTTGATTAATTGAGTATTCCAATTCGTGTTTTGATTGTTGAAGATTCAGATGATGATACAATTTTGTTAGTACGTGAACTGAAACGAAACGGTTTTAACGTACTCTATGAGCAAGTCGATAATTATAAGGACATGAAAACTTCACTTGGAAAGCGGGAGTGGGATATCGTCCTCTGCGATTACTCAATGCCAAAGTTTGATGGACTCAGCGCTATGGAGTTATTACATGAAGAGAAGCATGAACTACCGTTTATTCTTCTTTCAGATACTATAGGTGAGGCGGTAGCGGTTAAAGCAATGAAGGCGGGCGCGGACGATTATATCATGAAGGATAATCTTTCTCGACTTGCCACTGCTGTTACACGCGAGTTAAATGAATATAGGGAGAGGCAAGAGCTTAAGCGGATTAATAACACAATTCAAACACTGGTAAAAAGTACCGTAATTAAAACTGGTGAAAATGCATTCCGTAAAATTATTTCCAGTGTAAAAGAGTGGCTGGATACTAATTTTGTTTGTCTGGGCCAAATTATCGATGATGACCGTGCCACGGTATTATCAATGATTAATAACGAGGATTCACAATGTGATTGTATATACAACATACAGGGAACACTATGTGAAATTGTTATAAAAGAAGGTTTTTGTCATTATCCGGAGGGCGCAGCCAATTTACTTCCAGTGTCCTGTAAACAATGTACAAAAGTAGATGCGGTAGGATTTTTTGGTATGTCTATTCAAGATGAATATGGCAAATGTATAGGTCTGCTCTGGACCGTATCAAGTAAAAAGCTCACCCTGCCTCCACGTGCAATGGAAGTACTCGAAATCATTGTAACAAAGGCCGGATCGGAAATTGAACGAATGTGGGTTGAGGAGCAACTCCACAAATTATCACATGCAGTTGAGCAAAGTTCCAGCATAGTTATAATTACTGACATAAAAGGTACTATTGAATATGTCAATCATATGTTCACAAAACTAACCGGTTATCCTTTTGGAGATGTTATCGGTCAATCTCCAAGTATAATAAAATCCGGTAAAACATCTGATGATGAATACAGACAATTATGGAAAACTATTATGGATGGTAAAGAGTGGCATGGAGAATTTTGTAATAAGAAAAAGAATGGAGAACTTTATTGGGGAACCACTTCTATTTCTCCAGTCAGGAATAAGGATGGAAAAATAACAAGTTTCATATCAATCATGGAAGACATTACCGAACGAAAAGAGATGGAAGAGACAATCCGTCTACATAATGAAAAGCTGGAAACATTGATTGAGGAACGTACCACTCGAATCATGGAGCTTGAACGCCAGCGAATGGAAAATGAGAAACTGGCTGCTTCAGGTCGGATGGCTGCTACGGTCGCACACGAGATAAACAATCCACTGTCATCAATCAAGGGCGGTTTTATGTTAATTAAGAATTCTGTTCCTGAGGATCACAAATATTACGATTATGTAGGCATAATAGAGAAAGAGATAGACCGTATCACCCGTATCGTAAAACAGATGTTCAATCTGAGCAAACCATACCAAGGTGAAATATGTGAATTTGATGTGATATCAGTTATGCGCGATGTAGTAATTATGCTTGATAAACTTTGGAGTGAACATCGTGTCTTCATAAACTTTGATGGACATGATGATACAGTAAAAGTTACTATGTCTGAAGACTACTTCAGGCAGGTTTTATTAAATATTATTAAAAATGCGATAGAGGCATCTTGTGAAAACGGTAGGATTGAGATCAAAGTAAGAATTAACAGCAGATTAAATATAGCCGTTTCTGACCTGGGAGAGGGAATGTCTCACGAAGTACATTCTAAAATTTTTGAACCATTTTTTTCCACAAAAAGCAAATATTCTGATAGTGGTTTGGGACTTGGGCTTGCAACGACAAAAGTTATTGTTGAATCAATGGGAGGTTCTATTGACTGCATTAGTGAAAAAGGCAAAGGGACTGTTTTTACCATAGATCTGCCGATTCATATAGTAAAACAGTAACTTCCATTTAAAGTATCGTAATACAATAATATACCGATCACGAAAAGAAATTAGAAAATACTCGATACAAATGAGTTTCAACATGTCATAACACTTTTATGACTGAGTTTATCCTATTACAAGACAGGACGGAAAAAACTCAATATTAATGCTGCTATTGATATTGAGAAATTAAGTACCGCAGTTGATTACGGTGAATCAATAAACGCACAGTCGACAATATCCTTGCTAAAGAAGGTTGAATTAAGGCATCCGGAGGCAGAAGTTATTTATACGATATGTGATAATGCCAGATATTACAGGTCGAAAAAGGTGAAAGAGTATTTGGGAAAATCGAAGATAGAGCTTGTGTTTTTGCCACCCTATTCACCAAATTTGAATTTAATAGAGAGGCGTTGGAAATATTTCCGTAAGACAGTCCTCTATAATGAATACAATGAAACATTTGATGAATTCAGAGAAGCATGTAAATCTTTTTTTAGACGGATTAAAAGATACAAGAAAGATTTATCCTCTTTGTTGATTGAAAATTTTCAAATAATTAGTTCAAATACCTAAAACTATTTTGGAATGGGTATATACATTATTTGCTAACTCTGAACGCTTCAAATCCTGTCATGCTGAATCGTGGGTTGCTACCTTGACCTCAAATATCAGTATCTACGTCCGAGAGCCTGAAATTTATTCAGGATGACAATTAGGTATAAATCCTTAATCTCTAACTCCACAAATCATTTGTATCTTTTCTTTATTTAGACAAATTAAATGGTTTTTTCACAATAAAATCAATTTCAAGACCATCCTTCTCAGCATCCTCTATTTTGTGTCTCCAGCCGGTAATCAATCTAACCTTAGGTCTGTTACTTAATGAAGTTAGCGACTTTATGACGTCCTTTTCGGACATATCAGGCATAACAAGATCACATAACAGAAGGTCATAATTGTTTGTTTTGAGCAGATTGATAGCTTTCTTGCCGCTATTAACACTGCAAACTTTATGGCTCTCTTCTATAAATAATTTAATCTCTATGGGTTTAATTCCACGCAGCTTGCTGCGAGATATAAAATACTCAAATGTGGTACCCCGTCAGCTTGATGCGGGGTATTACATTTAAAGACTCACATATCTCTTTATTATTGTCAACCACAAGAATATTTGAAATGATTTCTACAGGAATTTTACGGCGATCAAGGTGTAATATAAAAATATCTTCTGAGGTTACCACACGATCCATTCCAACATTTTTCTGAAAGATTCTTTTGTTGCGTTCTCTATCTTCCAGGGGATACATTTGAGAACGATTCATACCCACTATTTCTTCAACGGGCACACCAAGTTAATCTTCAGCACTTTGTTGGCATTGAGTATGATTTGTGTCTCC
The DNA here is from genome assembly GCA_018670825.1 of Candidatus Scalindua sp. GTDB lineage: Bacteria > Planctomycetota > Brocadiia > Brocadiales > Scalinduaceae > Scalindua. Next base: position 9,214 of record JABHIW010000122.1, read on the forward strand.
ACATCCACCAGCAATATGGCATCATTAGCAATTTCGATTAATTTGCGATATTTCCCTCTGATCCCTCAAGTGTAATATATTCCTTCCTTCGCTTGGAATTTTCAATATCAGATTCAAGTGACTTGAGTTTATTGATCAACTCAGCTTTTGTTATCTTTTCATAATTCATATTTAGATTTCCTTAAAAATACAACTATTGCTGAAGTTTTAGATACTAAAATGAATTTAGGATGACAATGGTACAATTAACCTGTCTTCCATAATCCTTGGTTACTTGCCATGAAATGCTTGTTTTAGGATCTTTTTTGTGTACATCTGAAAATGTGCTGAAGCAGAACATGGATGTTGAAACAAGGTTCAGCATGACCTGTGGGATACTATTCGCTACGCCTAAATATTCTCAAATAAATCTTTTAAACTTATATTTAGTGCGGTTACAATTTTATTTAGTGTTGATATTGATGCGGCACTTTCAGCACGTTCTATCTGTGATATGAGACTTACAGACAGGTTAGTCCTTTCCGCAAGCTGTTTTAACGTAAGTCTATTTTCACCTCGTAATACTCTTACCTTCTTCCCTATTTTTATATTCAGTTCTTCTTCAGGTTCCAGAAGAAGCATCTTTGATCTTAAGGCATTTCTTACTGTGTCTCTAAGTTCGTTAATCTTAAATGGTTTTTTGACGTAATCAAAGACATGGCTCTGTAACGCCTGAACTGCAGAATCTACAGAAGGATAGGCAGTCAGGATAATAACCGATATATCAGGATTAATCTTCCTGATCTCTATTAATAACTCCTCTCCTCTTATTTCAGGCATCTTTAGGTCGAGGATAATGAGGTGGAATGTTTTTTTCTGTAACTCCGGGAGTGCTCTTTTTGGTTTTGATATTGTTTTAATTTTATAGCTATCCAAGACAAGTATTTTCTTTAAGGATTCACAGATGTCCTTGTCATCATCAATTATCAGTATATTTATGTCGTGTTTTTGCATAATAATTCAGATATTAAGAAACTTAATACTAATTCATATTTCTTAATCTACGCCTCTTCAATCTATTTAATAATTCCTTAAATACTTTCTAAAATCCTTCTTCTATATTTATTTCCGTTCATATTGATGTATTATACTATACTTATTACAGTATTAATGCAATATTAAAGGTAGGTAATATATCAGGATAATAATTGTAGCTTTTTGCCAGTCAGGTCTTTATGTAATGGTTATATTATCTACAATATATTTGCAATTCTACCGGCGGGCAATGGGTATGAGGTGTTACTTAACAATATTCATTCAATGTTTCTATTTTTTCGACAAATTCATCATATGAAACAGGTTTAGTAATAAAGCGGTCAACACCATTTTCATATGCTTCATCGATAGTTTTTTTGTCAGAACTTGTTGATAAAATAACTACGGGAACTTGATTATATCCGGAACTTTTTTTTAAATACTTTAAAATATTCATTCCATATACTTTCGGCAGATTAAGATCTAATAAAATCAGAGTGATTTTGTTATAAATTACTTCCCTCCATTTTATCGCCATCTCACGAAAATAATCAATAGCTTCTTGTCCGTCCCGTATCAGGACTATATTATTTTCAATACCCTTCACTCCAAAAACATCAATAATTAAATCAGCATGGTCAGGGTCATCTTCAATGAGTATAATTTGTTTTTCTTCCAACATTTATTCCTTTCTTCAGGATTTAGAGCAGAAAGTTGTGTAGATAGTGTTTGTGTGGGTTCTCTCCGTGGAGTAAAACAGTAGTGTCCCTCAACAGTTCAAATCTATTGCTACAATCTACAACAAGTGAGAATTGCTCATTTTATTTTCTATTTGTTTGAAAGGGGTATTGTGAAACAAAATCTTGAACCTCTTCCGTCTCTAACAGGGCTTTCTACCCAGATACTGCCTTGATGTTTTTCGACTATTTTCTTAACCATAGTCAATCCAACTCCGGTTCCTTCTACATCAACATCATTAAGCCTCTTAAATATTTTAAATATTTGATCCTGGTATTCCTTCTGAATCCCAATTCCCGTATCTTCAATAAAAAATTTACAATAGGATTCATCATTCTCACATCCAATCGTAATGCTTCTTAAATGAGCATTAAAACCATCATATTTATCCCCATATGATAATGATAATTCTGGGAAATTCAATGGTAAATCTGGAGATTTGCAGTGACTGAACTCAGACGGCCTACCATTACCCATAAATTTTACCGCATTAATAATTAAGTTTGAGAATACATCCTTAATTCTTGTTTCGTCACAATAAACCGTTGGCAAATTATCATTAATTGATATTTTGACTTCATTTTCCACTATTCTCTCACGTAACTCGTTTATTACCTCATTTACAATAATAAAACTATCGTTGCTTTTATGTTTATATTCAATCTTTCCTGCTCTTAAGACTTCCATAATCTCATGTATCCTCTGGTTCATTTTATGAGTATTTGCTTTAATTCTGTTTACATATTTCCTGCCCTTTTCATCATAAACGTGATTATAAGTCTTAGACAACCTTGATGTATATCCACTGATCGCAAATAACGGTTCTTTTAAATCATGCGAAGTCAAATAAATGAAATCCTCCAACTCATTATTCACCTTCTCTAATTCTCTGGCCTTCTCTATCAATTCAGCTTGTAATTCCTTCTGTAACGTTATGTCTTTTGCTATATGTACATAAGTATAAATATCACCTTTTTCATCGCTTATTGGATATATCGATTTAATAAATATTCCTCCCATATGTGTATCATCCACGATTGTAGATACAGGCTTTAAGGTTTTCTTACTCTTTTCTAGAGGACAACAGTGCCAATAAGTATCTGTGCCATGAAATATTTCGGAGCATTTTTTCCCGATCATATCCTTTTTGTCGATCTTAAACTTTTCATAAAATGCCTTGTTTGCCATGACAATCTTGTGATTTTTATCATGAATTGAAATAATGTCAGTAATTGCATCAAATGTCTTACGCCATTCATCCCTGCCCTTCTTTACCTGTAGATAAAGAAGTCGATTTTCTTGAGTAGATATAGCGAGTTTTCTCATCATCACATTAAACGATTCACTTAACTCCATTATTTCACCACTCATTTCGCTAGTGGATATCGGTTTCTCTAGATTACCACTTGATATCCTGTTAGTACCATCAATTAATTTATTAATAGGGGTTGTTATGCCGGTAGAGATAAAGATAGAAATTACAACGATAATTAAAATACCGGATACCCCCATAACAATGGTGAAATTTCTCAACCACACGACAGGAGCAAACGCCTCGTCAACATCCTTCTCCGCCAGTATGACCCAGTCCATCTCTTCAAAGTATTTAGAAACACCAAGTATCATGATGCCTCTGTAGTCTGGATATATACAGGTCATCCCTGTCCTTGTATCAAAAGCGTGTCTTACACCATCTGTATCAACAACCTGTTTGAATACGGCATCCTCAATAAATCTTGATTCCGTAATCATTAATCTCTCACTGTTGACAACATAAGACTTTCCCGTTTCTCCAAAGCCTTTCTTTTCAACCCCGGATGATTCCTTTATTCTACCGGATGCAATCCTGCTTAAAGCATCGCCATTATATCTATTCACGATTATACCAATAGTTTTTTTACCATCTTTACTAAATAGTATTTTTGACACCTCAAAAATCTTGAATCCTGAATCTGGAGAGTCGTGTAAGTCATTTATATAAGAGCCTCTCTTTACCGTTTCTGAAAAATAAAATTTATCTGACACATCATTGCCAGTATGTTTAATCTTCGTCGAACTGATTACCGTACCCTCCAGATCAACGATAAATATCTCAACAATATCACTATCAAGGGATAGTTTGTTCTCAGAAAGATGAGTATTAAGTCGTTCTGTATAATACCGAAAATTATCATTTTTTGTAATTATCGCCTCTGTACAGTCCCTGATAAATCCATCAGAACTAAAATCGATTGCCCTGCCCCTCTTCGCATCAAGAAAAGCATGAACATCTTTTTGTAAATTGCCTGCTGCTATCTCCAATTGGTCAAAAATATTTTGTTTAACTATTTTACATGTATGAAAATAACACAAAATTATGGTAATAGTGGATATTAAGATAGTGGGAAGCAGGAACCAGAATAATATTTTACTTTTTAACTTCATTTGTAAAACCCTTAAGAAGGTGACTCTAGATTTAAAGGTATCAACTTGGGCATATATACCATTGATACATTAGTTTATGAGGATTAAAGCTCTATGCTATTGTGTAAATATCATTCAATTAATTCGGAAAGTTTCTTTACGTTAATAGGTTTGGTAACATAATCGTCCATCCCTGCCTCAAGACACTTTTCGCGATCGTCCTTCATGGCATTAGCAGTCATGGCTATTATGGGAATATTATGATTCCGTACAGTTGATGCTTCGCGCGTATAATCTGTGTCGCCTCGTAGCCATCCATTTCAGGCATCTGGCAGTCCATCAAGATCGTGTCATAATCCAATTTTCCCAGAACTTTGATTACCTCACTGCCGTTGTTAACGACATCAGCATGAAGTCAAAGTTTCTTCTCCAGTATGCGCAAAGCAATCTTCTGATTAATGACATTATCCTCAGCCAGCAGTATGCGAACATGCTTCTTGCGTTCCTCTGATATGGAAAAACGTGTGACTATCTGCAGGGCTGAATCCTTTTTTACACTTGTTTTTCTTCCGGTAACGATTCGGAGACAGTCAAACAGTTGTGACTGCTTTACCGGCCAGTGCAGAAATACGACAAATCCAGGACTTCTTAAATTTTCAGCGTCTCCACGCAAACAAAAAGAGGTTAGCATCACAAGGGACAAATCTTAAGATGCGGATCTGCATTGATCTCCTTACTAAGTGATTCACCATCCATCTCAGATACGCAACAGTCAACTATTGCCAGGATTCAAGATATCTTCTCAGGACATGACGATTTGCACTGTTATCGCCAACAATCAATACTCGCATATTCTCTATATCTCCCAGATCTGTCCCACCATATTTTCTTGAGGTAGAGGAATCTACCTGAGAAAACGATTGGAACAGTTTATTAACACGGTAAACTGTCTTATACTGCTCCACTGTGAGATCAAACTATGAGCATGCTGAGAACCTGCTCATAGCTTTCATATTCAGATTTGATCTGATCACTCAAGAAAACGTTATATGGAATCAATTCTGCCATTACCTTATCCTCTGGGACACCACCTGCCAGTTTGAGTGCCGCATTTTCATACCTTTTAGACACAGCCCTATATAACGCTTCCAACCTTCCAAGAGCATCTATCTTAGACAATAAAAGAGGCTTATGACCGGCTCCTTTTGTTCCTTGTGTATTGCATGACTTAATTATCATTTCAGTTGCCTTACTAACTTCATTTTTAGATATATTCATGCTTTTAGATGCATCCATTAGTACTTTGATAATATTATCGTTATCATGCGTCCCTGCAATATTTTCCATATCAGACATCTCTTATCACCTCCATTTTAATAACACGACAGTTTTATCTCTCAGTTGAACACAACTACTTTTTATTCACTGCCAATAATTTACTTCTCAAATAATTCATTTTAAATGGCTTGCGAAGAACTGCGCCTACACCGTACTGCTCGGAATTGTTCATTATTTTTTCTCCGATACTACCGCTGAACAAAATTATTTTCACACCGGAACCTATTTCCAGCAGTTTTTTATAGTCTCTTCCCCGCCCATACCGTTAGCAACTTTTAAATCTGTTATTACTGCATGAAAAGGGTTGTTTGCATTAATTCCGTTCTTGAACAGTGCTATTGCCTCGTTTCCTTCTCCTGTATTTTCTACCTCATAATTAATGCGATTCAGCATTTTTTTTAAAATATGCCTTATATCCTCATTATCATCCATTACCAGAATTCTGTTGTTACTCATCAGTCGTATATGACCTTCAAATTAATAATTTCTATACTATATGCAAGAAACATAAATCAAAAAAAAAGGCGCAATCGAAATACGTCCCATAAAAGAGAACGTTTCGATTGCGCCTTCAACTGACAGAGGACTGAAGCTCTGCCCGCTAGGGCGGCCTACAATCATTTGTAAGCCATTTTTAGTTTTAAATTAAATACAATTAACAGCAGTCAATTGTTTAGTTTGATAAAACAACTAATTAAATTATCGGTTAATGTTTGTAAAAGTTTAGAATTTGCAAAAGCTTAGATTAGGCGATACTGCCGCAAAATAGTTGCCAGCAATTATTTTTTATGATGAAAACTTATCTCATGGCTCTTGCAGACCGAATTAGTAATACATAATCATATATTTCAGGTTTTATGTCAGTTTGGTATCTCCCTGTATTATAGTACCTTACCAAAATGGCTTGTTACGAGTTCCTGTTTTAAGTAATTTTTGAGTTGAAGTTTATTTTTAGATTAATTCCAGTGGGAAGCACTGGGTTGTAGAAATTATTATGTTTATTAATGAGGTGAGAGGAATTTTATTCTTACAAACTGATCATTTTTTATACAATCTGTATCTTCATTGTATTTTCAAGATCAGTCAGTACTTAATATCTCATTTTATTAGTACAAATGATCCCATCTGTTTGTCATTAAATTAAAAAAGGGCACAATCGCCTTAATTCTCTTATATAGAGAATGGTACGATTGTGCCCTCGGCTTACATGTCATCAGATTATTATTATAGGTGCATATCGACTACGCTCCTACGTTTGAACATTCGATGTTAAAAGTCAGACATCCTATCATCATGTTCAACTACACTGTTTTCACCCATTGGGATTAACTCACCAGCATCTACCAGATTATGATGTCGGACTGATTTTTTGCCATTACCATTTGTTCCGGTTGATATATTTTTAGCATGACGCTGTTCAATTTGATTATTTCTAAAATGAGATTTTTCGTAAGTATCAGATGATTCATGAACTTGACCTCCAACCTGTTCCGATAAGACCTTAATCTGATCTTTCAGCGTTTCTGACTGTGCTGACATCTCTTCACTTGCTGATGCCGTCTCTTCAGCGTTGGCGGCGTTTTGCTGTGTAACCTGATCCATCTGCTGCAATGCGGTAGTTACCTGATTAATGCCTTCAGACTGTTCCGTAGACGCTATGGATATTTCATCAGTCAGGCTTGTTACTTTCTTTATATTTGCGACTATTCCAGTCAAGGAGGTCTTGCACTCTTCAGAAAGCTTAGTACCTACCTCAGCCTTGCTTACGCAATCTTCAATCAGTTCTGTCGTATCTTTCGCTGCGGTTGCACTTCTCTGGGCGAGATTACGTACTTCTTCTGCGACTACCGCAAAACCCTTACCATGCTCACCTGCACGTGCTGCCTCAACTGCGGCATTAAGTGCCAGAAGATTGGTTTGAAATGCAATACCGTCTATTACCTTTATGATGTTTCCAATCTTCTTGCTGCTTTCGTTAATATCATGCATTGCGATATTCATTTCGTTAACGGATTTATTACTGGTTTCTGCATTCTCATTACACTGCGCGGCAATTGTGGCAGCTTCTTTAGAATTGTCAGCATTTTGTTTGGTCATGGATGACATCTCTTCCATTGACGCAGAAGTCTCTTCTAAGGATGATGCCTGTTCTGACGAACCTTCCGCAAGGTTCTGACTGGAAGATGATATCTGTCCTGACGCCGATGCAACCTGATTTGCACCCTCTGTCAATTTTTCAACAAGATTTTTAAGTAAATTAATGAGCGGACGTGCAAAGAAAACCCAACCAAGACCTATGACCAGGCAGACCAGTCCAACGGAACCAGCCTGAATATACAATAATATAGTTCCTTGTCTATTCGCTTCAGTCACAACAATACCAACCGCTTCATTCATAGCCTTCATAGTAGCATTATTACTCTTGTAAGCATTATTATATGCGACAATATATTCAGCTGAATTTGGAGTTGTCTTTGTAAGTGTTTCCAAGGCGTCCTGTGTTGAGTTCCACAATCCTTGCACTTCATTCAGTTTATTTTTGGCTATAGGATCAGTTAATCCGGAGATTGTTTTGAATTTTGTCATTCCAAGATCCAGAGGAGCATCTCCACCATTCATTAATGCCGCAAGTGTTGTATCAAATACCTTCTTTGTCTTAAGAAAGCTATCTTTTCCAAAATTATCGTCATTTGTCTTTGCAAAAAATGCTACTGTTTCTGCACTTACGGTACCGATTGGAATGTTTACTACAAGGACACCCATAACATCACCCAATTTGAAGTCTTTCTTCGGGCTATCCTCATGATTATTATGACAACTTACACAACCGGCTGCAGCGGCTACATCTGCTGTTGCATAACGAAGTGAATAAATATTATTATGCACCATAAATCGTGAAAAAACCTTACCTTCTTTATTAAACAGATAAGTAAAAGCCTCTTTTTCGAAATCTGTTTTCAGACCCTTTTCCTTGTTTATGTTCCACTTGCTCAGAAGATCATAGCTGTAGACTCCTTTTTCATTTATATTTTTTGATACTTCCTGTACAAAAGTCGCCGGAAGAGGTATACCTCCATCAATATCAGCATACGCCCTGTTTGGATGTACATCGACAATGCCATCTTTCTTAAGTTTTATAATAACATTCTTTGTGAACTGCTTACGATCCTCCACAATCTGTAAAGTTGCAATCTCGGCTGACTTCACGGTACTATAACGTACCTGTAAGGGTATCATATCATTAATGTATTCCTTAAAATATTTCTGCGTTAGCATGCGCTGTCTTCCCGCCAGATCGATAGTGTTTTTTTCAGCATTTTGTTGCCGCGTGGAGTTAAAGACAAAGAATGCTCCCGCTATTACGGCAACAAAAAAGACAGAAAACATCACAATAAATTTTTTACCAATAGTCATTTATTTAACCCTCCTATAAGTTAATTTTTATTTGTAGTGAATCTATACGGCAATACAAATCCCACAATTACTACTTAAAATAAGCTATTTAATACCGTCTACTCTTTTACTAACTGTTCAACCATTTCTAATTCGTCAGATGATAGTACCGATTCTATGTCGAGCAGAATTATTATCTGTTCTTTAACCTTGCCAAGACCCATTATAAAGTTTGTATCTATGCCCTGGCCAAAACTGGGAGTCTCTTCTATATCTCCGCTCTTGATGTCCAATACCTCTGATACGCTGTCAACTATGATACCTATTGATGTGTTATTTACTTCTACGACGATTACACATGTTTCCTGGGTATGTATTTCTTCCTGCATCGAAAACTTCAATCTCAGGTCTATTACGGGAATTACCTTTCCTCTCAGATTGATAACACCTTTCATATAATCCGGGGTCTGTGGTACGGTTGTAATATCCATAAGACCAATGATTTCTCTAACCCTCAGTATCTCAATACCATATTCTTCATTGCTTAAGGCAAACGTTAAAAACTTACCTTCAATTACATTCTTCTTTTCTGTAACAGCGTCCATGTTATCTCTCCTTTCATTGTTGGTTATAATACGCCCTACTGTTTTACTGTTACCACGAATATTTCATTATATTCCCTTTTTTATTGTAGTATTTCCTGTTTATCAGTTTTTCCTAATTTGATTTTAGAAACTTTTGTTTTTTTACTTAGAGTCAGTAGTGTCCGGTTAGGTTTTTGCGAGTACGGTCTTTAATACCCGAATCGTCGGTAGAGACGTAGGGCGAGGCTTTAGCCTTGCCATTTATATACGAAAGCAAACCTAAAGGATTGCTCTACGTGTTACGTGCAAAAACCTAACCGGATGCTGCTGACTTAGAGTAATATATTTAATATGAACACTGTTAGTTTTTATGTCTAATGTACATAGTAGTCCTTACTTCTTATCGGTCTTTCCCAATTAGACTTTAGAAATTTTTATATTTTCTTACTTAGAGTAAATGGATTACTAACTAATAATAACTAGAGGTGTTTGGTAAGCAGTATTTTAATATTTCTCAATAAAACCCACAATCTTCTGTATTGATAATACTTTTATAGATAGATTTTGTTAGAAAAAGGAGAAATGATCTGAGTATATTGATGCTTAAACTAAAGATTGTGTTTAATAACAGTAAGTGATTTATAATTATCTTGTATGTTGTACTTCCGACTTAAATGATATTGAAAGTATTTTGTAAGAGATAAATACCAAGGCTAGAAAACTTTTCTTGTGTGAACGACTGATTCGTTCTATTCGCCTTCTGACCCGCCTGGATGACTTATTGACTTACAGCGGGAAGGTCAGATCGACATAATGGCATGTGCGTATTATGAGGGACTTGACGGTAAATCTATCGAAAGATGGCGGGACATATAGTTATGCGAAGAATCTTGATTACGGTGGATTAAGCTTTTAATTTAATACATTTTTTTGCCATCTCTATCCGTTTGGATATTGATGGATGGCTGTAAAATAACCATTCTATAAGTCTATGGGGGGTTCTGTCTGCCAGGTTCTGTTCGCCCAGTTTATCCATTGTCAATATAAATGCCTCAGGGTCATTGGTCTTTTCAATTGCATATCTATCACACGCTCTCTCAAACCGTCGGCTGATAGCATTTTGAATTGGCATTAATAAAAAGCCTGACACTGCCAGTGCCAGGCAGACAGCAGGAAATGCAGCGATGTCATGTATATTCTGATATCCCAACACTACTATCATTTTTGATAATACTAAATGGCAGAATGCAAAACCAATACAACCTGATATGGTGCCGATGGCTAGCATTTTCCAAATATGATGATAAACTTGATGGCCCAACTCATGAGCAAATACTGATTTTATTTCAGCCAGTGAATATGAATCTAATAGTGTATCTCCCAGAAGGACCCTTCGAGTACTGCCCATACCAGCGAGAGCAGCATTTGCCTTCTTTGTGTCTTTACTCAAATTGATCTTATAAACCCCCTGAATATTAATCCCAGTGCCTTCTGCAAGCGATTCCAGACCCTCTTTGACTTCTTTATTATCTATAGGCTCACTTTTATAGAATAGGGGAAAGATAAGAACAGGAGCAAGTTTGGCCATAATAACTGAAAAGAATATCCAGATAATGGTTACAAATATCCACCACGAATTTGGAAAGTTTCTGAGAAAGACATACATAATCTCAACCATAATGATAATAAGTGGCAGTGATATCAGAAACTTTTTTACTTCATTCTTGAGCCATCCTGAAATCTTCTGGTTTGACAATTTATACATGTGTTCAAGGATAAAACTGCTATAAAAACTTAAAGGAATGGTTATAACTTCAATAATTATTATAAATACGAAAATATAAATCGCTACTAATAGATATTCATTGACCGTTACAAGAGATATAAGATGTTTTAAAAAATTTGAGCCAAACAAGCCCATAAAAAGTAAATAGATCAGTGCTATAGTTAAACTTAAAAAGGTCAATACATGCTTTTGTAAAGAGTATCTCTTTGATAATTCTGCAGTTTGTTTTTGTGTGTTTTCTGACATTAATCTTATTACTAAGAAAGGTTATCGTTCTCCAGGAATTCTTCTACTTCCCGGAGATCCGGAATAGCAGCTCTGCCGCCAATCTCACGGCACTTAAGAGCAGCAGTTGCTGAGGCAAATCTCATTGTTTCGTTTAAATCCCACTTTTGTAGTAATCCAAATATAAACGCACCGTGAAATACGTCTCCGCATCCGGTTGTATCGACGGCCTTAACTTTGAATGCCGGTTGATAAAAATATTTCTCGGGAGTAACACAAATACTTCCCTTCTCACCCAGTGTCACTATTACCGTTTTAGCACCAAGCCCCAATAACTCCATTGCTATTGCTTTTGGATCATTAGCACGGGAATACTGTCTTGCAAAATCTTCTGATGCGATAAAGTAATCTGACATATTTATAAGTGCTAATGCACCTTCTCTCATACTGCCCGCATCAACAACAATTTTCACCCTTGCATCCCTGGCATATTGCGCCGCTATCATTGAACTTTCTTTCATGAGTCCATCAAGAAGTAGTACTTTTGCAGTATCGATCACGCCTCTATTTATCTCTTTTAACCTTAAAGGAGTAACATTCGCTCCGGACCATAAAACTGTCCTCTTACCACTCCCCTTTTCTATTATGATAAAAGCGAATTGTGACCGTTTATCTTGTTCCACAACAAGGTGATCAATATTAACAGATTCGTTTGTTAAGCCGTCTTTAATCAGACTACCGAAATAATCATCAGATATCTTCCCAATAAACGAAGTTGAAGCTCCAAGCCTTGACAGCGTAACCATTGCCGTTGCTACTGGTCCCCCACCCTGTACAGTAAGATTGTTTACCTCTTCCTTTGCATTAACATCAGGATATTGTTCTACAACACCTAAATAATCGATACAGCATTGTCCTAATCCCACAACATCGTAACTCAATGTTTTTGCATCTCTCCCTCTTTATACTTCAGTCCTAAGTCTTTTATCATCTGTAAATCATCTTCAGGAAGTTTTCCTTTGGTGGTAAGATAATCACCTATCATTGTGCTGTTAGCCCCTGCGTAAAACATCCAGCTCTGTGCGTCACGTAGATTTTCTTCTCTTCCCCCGGCAACCTTAATTCCTTTATCAGGCAATATGAAACGGTAAACGGCTATTATTTTCAATATATCCATAGGTTCTAATGAATTTCCTACGGACAAAGGAGTTCCCTTTACAGGACTGAGGAAATTCATGGGTATCGTATCAACATCAAGTTCCTTCAGTTTAAAAGCCAGGTCCAATCTGTCCACAACACTCTCACCAACACCAAAGATTCCACCGCTACATATTTTCAATCCGGCACTCTTTGCAATCTTAATTGTATCAACTCTGTCCTCATAAGTATGTGTTGTACATATATTTGGATAGTAATCCTCTGATGTTTCAAGATTATGATTAATCATCTCAACCCCGCTTGATACCAGTTTCTCCGCCATTTTATTCGTAATCGTACCAATTGAAGTGTGAACAGGAGGACCGTCCTTTTTAGATAATTCATATGCATCATCACATATCTTGTCAAAATTATCACTCCCTTCCAGACTATATCCACTCGTTACAACTCCAACATAATCTGATTTATACTCTTTTCCTTTTTCTACGGCCTCAGCGATTTTTTCTTTTTCAATTAATGGAAACTTTGATATCTTTGTTTTGTATCGACTTGATTGGGAGCAGAATCTACAGTCTTCTGAACAACTCCCTTGCCTGGCGCTGATTATGGAACAGAGGTTGACAACATTACTGAACGAATTGTATCGTATACGATTCGCCCAATAGAGTAAGTCATATATTTCAATCCCACTAATCTCCATCAAATAATGAGCTTCGTCATATGATATCTCATTCTCTTCCAGTACATTCTTTGCGATTTTCTCTATTTTAGCGTTCATTTTTATTGTAGATTTCTATACTCTTTACTAATATTGTCCCAAACCATTTCTGGACGATCAGAACTGATATATGTCATACAGGCACCCCCATCAAAACACCAGGTTGCAATATTTCTTACACCAGAATCAAAAGCCACCTTAATGGCAGTAGAAACCTCTCCTTCCCGACCTGCGGGAATCCGATATCCCTGTATCCATATTTGAGGTTCTTTATCGAACTTTTTGCACAACCGTACTACCTCACCTGACACTTTTTTCACAAAACCACCTACAGGTTCATTATAAGAGATCCAGTATGGATCACTTCCAAATATATCGACATTCTTCAGCCTAACTATTTTTTCCCACTCATATATACCATATTTAGGCTCACTGTACGGAAGGACACAAACCGCATTTTTAAGGCCCTTGCTTGAAGAGTGATCTGATAAATATTCTAGAAAATTTAATATGGTCTCCTGTCTAAACGCCATTACATCATTCGTGAACTCCTGGGGCATTTCATAACCGAAACTGTTTTTAAAAATATCTTTGCATGTTGGACAAGTGCATCCCCATATTTTTCTTGTCTTACCAAATAATTCAGTAAACTCTCCATAAAAAAGATGTGGTTCATCCCAGAATACTCCATCCGCTCCCGTACTTGCCGCAAGATCTATCCATTCCGACATTTTATCTCTAAATGTTTTTGAATTAATGCAGGCCTTATTTACATTAATATCACCTTCTGTAAAGCTCAACCTCTGCCTTGCTTCAGGGAACAGCTTGACAAATGCAGAAAACGATTCACCGCCAAAAACCCTTCCAATCCCCCATGGATCCAGAAACACTTCCAACCCAATGTCCCTGCTCGCCCGAACAATATCAATCATAGTTTGAGAATGATAAGCGACATCGTGTTCACTCATTGTATGAATAACAAGATTACACCCGTCCTCTATCATTTTCTCCATATCTTTTTTTACATGTCTTAATGTCCTGTTGCCAAAATAACTTGCCCCTAGTTTCATATAATTCCTTTTAAGTAACAAATAAGCTATCACTTTAGTGCAGATTAACTCATGTGTTCCACATACTACTTATACCAAATAATTCTGTCAAGAGAATCTATACCAAAGACTTACACATTAAATAAAAATATTCTTGTATTAAATTATCACATTTGATATAAACCGGTTAGTTGAAGGCCCTACTGTGTTCGTGTTAGAGGAAACCTTTTTTTAAAACCTACGAACGTCGTATCGGGAGCTTTTATTTGCTGGCCATTGTATTATGGTTAACAATGAGTGCCCACCTTGAAATGAGGGTTGACGAAAAAAATTCTTCTCACGGCAACAGTGGAGCCTTTAATATTTTTATGAACAACCTTTTCTCCAATTCAAAACAGTACTTCTCAAATATAAGACAGTAATCTGAACTTTGAATACCAGCAAAATACCAGCAAATAGTTCTAATTCATAACTGCATTAGAAAGAAACTCAAATACGCTGTAAGATTAATTTTAAAAATTACTTGACAAATATAGTAAACGCAACTAGTATCTACCTTTAATTACCTCAAATATCCATCTGTTCTGATACTAAACATTTCTTGACACCGCTTTTGTGAAATAGCAAGCTACTGAGTTTCAATTGTACTTAGTGCTATATTCGAATGCGCAGTGAACTTTGAAAACATAGATAATCTAATATTCTGCATATTTAACATAATTTATTGAAAGAAAGAGCAAAAGATTGCCCGAAAATCTTTTCTCGAAAAAAACCTCTCAAATACTTGCTTGTCTCCAAAACATGAATAAGTAACAAAACCAGCATACAATTCCATATTAATATATCAATAAGTGCCAAAAAATTTCTTTATTATCGACGGACATTCTCAACTATATCAGGCATACTACGCAATCAGCGGATTAACGACACCATCTGGTCAGCCAATTAATGCAGTATACGGATTTACCAGAATGTTACGTAAAATCTTAAAAGAGGACAGGCCTTGTTACATGGCAATAGCCTTTGATTCCAAGGGGCCGACATTCAGACATGAAGAATACAAAGAATACAAGGCGCATAGAAAACCTACACCTGACGATCTGGTATCTCAGATACCTCTTATGTTTGACGTAATAAAGGCTTACGGTATACCAATATTTGCTATTCAAGGTTTCGAAGCTGATGACATAATTGGAACCATTTCAAAAAAAGTGTCTATGGAAAATATTGAATGCACAATTATAACGACAGATAAAGACATGGACCAGCTAGTTGATAAATATATAAAGGTTTTTAATCCAAGGAAGAAGCAAATAAGGAATATTGATAGGATACGAAACGAAATGGGAATTGAGCCGAAAAGATTTATTGACGTACTTGCTCTCAGTGGAGACTCAAGCGACAATATTCCCGGTGTTCCTGGTATCGGCATTAAAACCGCTTTAGAACTTATTAGAGAGTGGAAGTCATTGGAAAATGTGTTATCAAATACTGACAAGGTAAAAGGAAAGAAAAAGCAAGAAAACTTATTAAAATATGCAGAATCTGCCAGACTATCAATGCGTCTGGCAACTATTAATACGGAAGTCCCCCTGGATTACAATCTCGAATCTTGCCGTTTGATGAATTTTAACAATAATAAGCTTAATGAGCTATTTGCTGAATATGGTTTTAATTCTTTTCTTGCTGAAAATCATGATAACAACTGAATGAAGCAGAGGATTAAGGTAATAGGTATTACTGGTGGCATAGCAAGCGGGAAGAGCACAATAGCAGAAATGCTGGAATCGTTGGGCGCGGATCTTATCGATGCCGACAAAATCTGCCATGAACTCATTAATACTAAAGATATAGCACTTGAGATTACAAAAAGATGGGGAAATCATTTAAAGAACAATCACGGTAAGATAAAAAGAGAAGAGCTGGCAGAAATAGTATTCTCCGACAGGAAAGAGGTTTCTGCTTTAAATCGTATAATTCACCCTAAAGCAATAAAACAGATTAGAAGTAGGATTGCTAAACTTCATGTTGAGGCTGCAACAAAGGCTATCGTTTTGGATGCTGCACTATTAGTTGAATCAAACCTAATAGATATCTGTGACATTGTACTGTTTGTTAATACTGAGAAAGACAGATGCAAGACAAGAGTACAAAACAGCCGCAAGTGGCCTTTAGATGAAATAGAGAAAAGAGAAAAATTTCAAAACTTATTACCACAAAAAAGAGAAGTTTCAGACGTTATCATTAATAATAATCAATCTAAAGAGGACACATTAAATCAAGTTAAAGGTTTTTGGTGTCAATTTATAACAAAAAAGTAATTTGGAGAATGACATGGTAGTTTCAACGAAGACAACAAAGGTTACGAAGACTACGAAAGCAACCAAGGCGGTTAAGAAAACTGCTGCACCTGTCGTAGACAAAAATACAAATGAAAAGTACGAAGAAATAAAAAAAGGTGATATGCATATCACCGCATTACAAAAGATGACAATAAAATCGCTTCAGGACACAGCGAAAAAGGAGAAAATACAAGAGTATTCCGGCCTTAAAAAGCAAGAATTGATATTTAAAATACTTAAGGAACGGGTAAATCAGAATGGTCTTATGTATGGTGAGGGAGTGGTTGAGGTATTACCGGAAGGTTTCGGTTTTTTACGTTCTCCAGACTATAATTATTTACCATGCCCAGATGATATATACATCTCACCATCACAAATAAGGCGGTTTGGTATAAGAACGGGTGCTACCGTTTCAGGGCAGATACGTCCTCCTAAAGAAAATGAAAGATATTTTGCCCTCCTCAGAGTAGAGGCGATAAACTATGAAAACCCGGATCTTTTAAATGAAATGTGTGTTTTTGATGATTTAACACCACTTCATCCCAACGAACGTATTATGCTGGAAGCGAAGAAAGATGAAACAGAGATGCGAATAATGGACCTGGTTACTCCAATAGGCAAAGGACAACGCGGTTTGATTGTCGCCCCGCCTCGTACCGGAAAAACAGTTCTCATTCAGGAAATCGCAAACAGCATAACAAAGAATCATCCGGAAGTTTACCTTATAATACTATTAATAGATGAACGTCCGGAAGAGGTTACGGAGATGGCAAGAGCTGTCGATGCCGAGGTAATTGGCTCCACCTTTGATGAGCCGGCGAGTCGACATGTACAGGTTGCTGAAATGGTAATAGAAAAAGCCAAACGCATGGTAGAATTCAAGAAAGATGTTGTGATATTGCTTGACTCAATTACACGCCTGGCAAGAGCATATAATACTGAAATACCACATAGCGGAAAAATATTGTCAGGTGGTGTTGATGCTAATGCACTTCAGAAACCTAAAAGATTCTTTGGCGCTGCAAGAAATATTGAAGAAGGCGGGAGTTTGACTATAATTGCGACTGCACTTGTAGATACTGGCAGCAGAATGGATGAAGTCATCTTCGAAGAGTTTAAAGGCACTGGCAATATGGAATTGCACTTAGACAGGAGATTAGCAGATAAAAGACTGTTCCCCGCAATAGATATAAACAGATCCGGCACAAGGAAGGAAGAATTAATACTTGATCCTGAGGAATTGAAAAGAGTATGGGTGCTACGAAGGGTCCTTAATGATATGAACCCGACAGATGTATTAGAACTACTTAAGACCAGACTGTCTAAAACCCAGACAAACGCCGAATTTTTAATGAGTATGAATCTTAAAAGGTAGTTCTATATTTTCAGTATAATTATCTTCCGGATTCAGTCAAAAATAAATTGTGTTCCTTTTGCTTAAATAGATACTGATCGAGTGTCATCCTTGCCTTTACTCAACAAACATACCATAAGGATTGAAATATCTGCGGGCGATACTCCCGAAATGCGAGAAGCCTGTCCCAATGAAACGGGGCGAAATACGCCTAACTTCTGTTGGGCTTCTTTTCTTAATCCTGGTATGCTATCATAGTTAAACTGTGCAGGAAGTGAAAAGTTTTCCATCTTTTTGAACTTCTCGATTTGTTGTTTTTGCCTGCTGATATAGCCTTTATATTTAGCCTCAATTTCTACCTGTTCTTGAGCGGGAAAAGAGATATTCTTATCCCTCAATTCTTTATCTAGTTCCAACAAATTATTAAAATTAATGTCAGGACGCCTCAAAAGTTTTAATAGCGAATCTGCCCCATTTTTTTTGTGTTCAAGATACTCATTTGTTTCAGAAATAAGTTTCTCTTTTTTTGCTAATTCATCCCATTGCTCTTTACTAATCAAACCATACTGAAAGCCATATTTCATGAGCCGTCTATCGGCATTATCATGCCTGAGAACAAGTCTGTACTCTGCCCTTGATGTGAACATTCTATATGGCTCACGAGTTCCTTTTGTAACCAGGTCATCAATTAAAACGCCAATATAAGCTTCTGAACGGTCCAGGATAAAGGGTTTACGTCCTTGGATTTTTAATACTGCATTTATCCCCGCCATTATTCCCTGTGCGGCAGCTTCTTCATAACCTGAAGTACCATTTATCTGGCCTGCCAGGAAAATATTTTCAACATTCTTTGCCTCTAGTGAGGGTTTAATTTGAGTAGGCGGAACATAATCGTATTCTATTGCATATCCATAACGTGTAATATTTGTTTTTTCTAATCCCTTTATGGAATGGACCATTGCTTCCTGTACATCAAAAGGAGCACTGGTAGAGATACCATTACAATATACCTCTGTAGTATCCAATCCTTCAGGCTCTATAAATATTTGATGACGCTCTTTATCAGGAAATCTGCTGATCTTGTCTTCAATAGAGGGACAATATCTTGGTCCAATAGCTTTGATTTGTCCTGTGTAAAGTGGTGATCGGTGCAGATTTGACTCAATGATTTCGTGTGTTAATTTGTTAGTGTGTGTTATAAAGCATTTGACTTGAGGTCTCTGGATTATTTTTGTAGAAAAAGAGAATGCCGTAGCTTGCTTATCACCTTCTTGTCCTTGCAAAATTTCATAATTTATCTTGTTGCCGTTTAGTCGTGGTGAAGTGCCTGTTTTAAGTCTGGCTAGCTCAAAACCTAAATCCAGTAAACAGGACGATAACTTATCTGATGATGGTTCGCTTGATCTTCCACCACATACCTGCGAGTTACCGATGTGAATTAAACCGTTTAGAAAAGTACCCGTTGTAATAATTACAGCCTTGGACCTGTACCTTGTGCCACTTTTACCAATTAAATCCAGTATCTCTTTTTTTTCAGTTATAATTTTCTCAATGCTGTCTTGCCGTAATGAGAGATTTTCCTGAACTTCCAATCTCCTTTTCATTGTATACTGATAATGCTTTTTGTCTGCCTGAGCGCGGGGTGATCGTACTGCGTGTCCTTTGCTGGCATTAAGAAGTCTGAACTGGATAGCTGTCCTATCAATGACTTTTCCCATTTCTCCGCCAAGTGCATCCACCTCGCGTACTAATTGGCCTTTTGCCAACCCGCCAATTGCAGGGTTACAAGACATTTGTGCAATTGTATCCAGGTTCATTGTCAGCAATGCAGTCTGCATTCCCATTCTTGCAGACACTAATGCTGCCTCGCATCCGGCATGCCCCCCCCCAACTACGATAACATCATAGCTAATATACATCATTTTGCCTTCTGAACGATCCGTTTTTCCCTGATCACAGTAACTGTTACTTCTCCTGGATATTCTAATTCATCTTCAACATTCTTAGCAATATCATAACAAATTTTTGAGGCTGATTTATCACTGACTTTATCCGGATGAACAATTACCCTTACTTCTCTACCAGCCTGTATCGCATAAGCGCTTTCAACACCACTAAAAGACATTGCCACACTTTCTAATTTTTCCAGTCGTTTAACATATTTTTCAAGAGTTTCTCGTCTGGCCCCTGGCCTACTTGCTGAAATTGCATCTGCAGCATTTATCAAAACAGAATATACCGTTTCAGAAGGTACTTCTTCATGATGTGAAGCAATTGCGTTTATAACCTCCGGCTTTTCATCATACCTCTTCGCAAAGTCAGCTCCAACAAGGGCATGAGTGCCTTCAACATCAGCACTAAGTGCTTTCCCTATATCATGCAAAAGACCACATCTCTTTGCTATCTGTGAGTTAAGCTTTAATTCCCCAGCCAGAACTCCTGCAAGATTAGAAACCTCTATTGAATGCTGAAGCTGGTTCTGCCCATAACTAGTGCGGTACCTTAAACGTCCTATTAATTTAATAATTTCCGTATGCAGATCATGTATTCCCAACTCAAAACTTGTTTGTTTTCCCGTCTCTAATATAATCTGCTCAATATCTTTCTCTGTCTCTTGGACAACCTCTTCTATACGTGCAGGATGAATTCTACCATCCACGATTAATTTTTTCATAGCTAACCTGGCGACTTCCCTACGTACGCCGTCAAATCCGGAAAGAACAATAATTCCAGGGGTATCATCAACTATTACATCTATACCTGTTGCTTTCTCAAAGGCACGTATATTTCTGCCTTCTCGACCAATAATTCGCCCCTTCATCTCGTCACCCGGCAATTCAATTGTACTCACAACGTTATCAATCGTGTTGTTTGCTGTACATCGTTGTATGGCAGTACCTATTATCGCGCTAGCGGTCTTTTCTGCTTCTTCCTTCGCTCTATTTGTATACTTTTCTATTAAGGTAGCACATTCCATCTCAAGTTCTTTCTCAAGGCGACTTAGCAATAATTTTTCTGCTGCATCTGAAGATAGTCCTGAAACTTTGTAAAGAGTATCTTTTTCCTCCTGAATCAGCCGATCATATTCCTGGCTTTTTTTATTAACTTCACTTTCTTTAGTTGCCAAGTTAGACGTCATACTCTCTATATATTTCTCCTTCTTTGTCATGATATCAATCTTTCTCTCAAGATTGTCTTCTCTTTTGCTTAAACGCTTTTCTAATTGACGTAACTCATGTCTTGTATCTTGTGTCTCTTTCTCGAAGCGTTCCTTCCTTTTGTACAACTCTTCTCTAGCTGATATATCTGCGCCTTTAACTATTCTTTCTGCTTCTGACTTTGCTTCTTTAATTACGTTTTTAGATGCCTTTTCTCTGTTTACTTGACGCAATCGAAAAAACAAAAAACATATTAAAAAACCGAAAATTATGCAAACGGGAAGTATTGGAAAATATATTAGTGGATTCGAAGTAATGTAATTAATAAGTCATCACCTCCTTAGCATTTAAAAAGATAAAATAGAATTGACAGAAACTCTAGAGTCTCTATATAAATATAAAAAACTGAAGTATTAAAGAATTGAAGTATGGAAGAATACTAATGGCAAGTATTTACGATTAACACTTGAGCACACACAAATGTTTTTGTACGGTATGGTCTTAAAATGGATCTATCTATAAAAAACTTATATTTTAAAAAATTTAGAATAAAACAACGAATAAGTCCATTGAATCATAATAAAGTTATTTTCATATTAAAATCATTCATAATAAATCTCTAATCAAAATAGCAATCTATTGTTGTAAATGTAGATGCATTTTGATTGAATTGCATTTAAAACCAAAAAAAACATTCCATGTTAAGTCAAATGGTTTTCCTTCCCCAATTCTCTCTTTACATATGGAAAATCTATATAAACTAATACTTTTTTATGCTACATAATACATGTACCGCAAAAGGTTTGTAAACGCAAAGACTTGCATATACAAATAGTACCAGATATTTAAAAAATTTATTTGATCTTATATAACAAACAAGTGGAAGTCAAGTAATTAACAAGACTCTAACAAAAATCGATATTAAAAATTACTACTTAATTTTTAATAAAACAGAAAAATATTTCTCATTAAAGTAAATTGATCATCAATTCTGATGATTTAAATAATTCAACAAATAAAACATGTGGCTAAATTAGATTAATAGAAAAATATTGATATTATTTGTGAAACAATATAAGTTTACGTGCTACTTAAAGTATATTAAATAAAGATAACTTGTCAATCAGGGAAAACCTGAATTTGTACTTCGAAATACCTTAGATGAGTCGAATTAAGAAAAAGTGAAGAGTGGAAATTGCGTTGTAGAGTTGTAGGGCATATATATCAAATATATTTGTAAACTTTCTCTTAAATGTTATCATATACGACAGTTAACAGGCAATTTAGAATAAAATTAATATATCGTGTTTATTTCAAATCTATTGACCCGGAAATTAAAATGGATAATACCAAAGATAAAGAATCTACGATAACGGCTGAACAAAATAAGCTATCAAGATTTTATACCATTTTTAAATTAATCAAATTTTCACATACTATTTTTTCATTTCCATTTGCCGTGATGAGCGCTTTTGTCGCAGCAGGAGGAATGCCGGAGATAAGACAACTTTTGTTAATAATTGGCGCACTTGTCATGGCGCGTAGTTGTGCAATGTCATTTAACAGACTTATAGATACCAAATATGATATTAGCAACCCCAGAACTGCATATCGTATTCAACTCCAGAAGCATATAGGTAAAACGAATTTATGGTTTTTTACAATATCTTGTACGATCTTATTTATTGTCTGTGCCGGAATGTTAAATCGGCTATCTTTAATCATATCTCCGTTTGCTCTCCT
Organism: Candidatus Scalindua sp.; assembly: GCA_018670825.1. Classification (GTDB taxonomy): domain Bacteria; phylum Planctomycetota; class Brocadiia; order Brocadiales; family Scalinduaceae; genus Scalindua. The sequence goes on from JABHIW010000122.1 coordinate 32,217, forward strand.
GGTGATTTTTGGATACTCATATACTAAAAGATTTACTAATTTTTCACACCTTGTTCTTGGGCTCTCGCTATCATTATCCCCAATAGGCGCCTGGATAGGTGTGACAGGAGAAATTGCTCTTGCTCCTTTTATACTTGCTTTTGCGGTACTACTTTGGACCGCAGGATTTGATATTATATATGCATGTCAGGACTTGCAGCATGACATAAAAGCCAAACTGCACTCTATCCCTAAAATGATGGGAATTAAAAGTTCACTTTTACTCTCTTCAGTATTACACGTTCTTGTCGTAATTATTTTGATCTTATTTATGTACTTTACTCGTCTGAATTATGTTTATTTTGGAGGAGTTGTTTTTGTTGGCATTATGCTAGTTTACGAGCACTCTCTTGTAAAACCGGATGATCTGTCAAAAATAAATTTAGCTTTTTTTACAGTTAACGGTATTATAAGTATGATATTAATGGTTGTAACACTTGTAGATATATTTATTTTTTACTAAAAAGCCATAAAATAAAAGACATGATAATACTGATAGTGATACAAGTTGCTACAGGAAAATAGAAACTATAATTTTTCCTCTCAATGGCAATCTCTCCCGGTAACCTGCCAACAAATGGAAATTTATTTCCAAAAATAAGAACCACACCAAATTCAGCCACAATTAAGATATTACAAATTATTAAATTTTACTTCTATTCTATCTCCGATTCTTACATTTCCACTTTTTCGTCATCTCCCGCATAAGTATTGAAAGACTCTCGAGCTCTTATATCACTAGTTAGGAATTTTTCTCCAAAATATGATTTCCTTGCAAGTGGATCATTAACTAGCTTTTGTGTAGTCCCACTTGTTATTATCGATCCAGAATTCAAAATATAAGAATGGTCCGTAATACTTAAAGCTTCCCTCACGTTATGGTCTGTTAATAGTATTCCAATACCCTTTTCTTTAAGGCTTAAGACAATATCCTGAATTTCAGCAACAGCTATTGGATCAATAAATGAAAATGGCTCATCTAGAAGAATAAGTGATGGTGAAGTTGATATAGCTCTTGCAATCTCAAGTCGTCTTCTTTCTCCTCCTGAAAGGGTAAAAGCCATCTTTTTTGATAAATGCGTTAACCCTAATTCTCCTAAAACCTGATTCATCTTTTTCATTCTTTCTCTATAAGCAATCTTAAGTGTCTCTAGCACTGCTAATATATTCTCTTCAACAGTTAAACGTTGAAACACAGACGGTTCTTGCGAAAGATAACCCATACCTAATCTTGCACGCATATATATCGGCATATCAGTAACATCTGCACCACGAAAATAAACCTTTCCGTGATCCGGTTTTATCATACCAATAACCATTGAAAATGCCGTACTTTTTCCGGCACCATTTTGACCGAGAAGACCAGCTATTTCACCGGAATGGACTTCAAAACTGACGTGATCAACGACAGTTTTTTTACCATATGTCTTTGTTATTTCAACAGCCTGTATTAATTTCATCTTATATGGCTACCTGATAATTTTAATAGTCCTTAAAGGCCAAAATACCATAAAGGATCTGCCCACCATACTGCTCTCAGGAACAAATTTCCAATACCTGCTATCATTACTGTTTCTACTATTATCACCAAGGAAGAAGTACTCCTTCTTATCTATTTCTACAGGATTGTAAGTTCCCCATTCCCCGGATTCTGTATAATATACATCACGAAATATTGAAATATTTTTGAAAACTGCTTCAGTATTTATTCCGCCGAACTTCAATTTGCTGGATTTAGTGTAACCCTCTAATGATGATAAATCGGTGTTATATGTATGAGAAAAGACAACTGAATTGTTAAGCTTTAGGATGATCTCATTATCCGCATTTGAAAATTCAATTCTGCTTGTTTTATCCGGTTCTATAAACGCATTGGCATTACTATCAACTATAGAACCGGAGATTTTTATATGAGATGCTTTTTTCTCTCCACGTGAACGGATAAAAACTTCATAAGTTTTTTCATCCTCCTCAAGTAATATTGAAATACCACCTTTTTCCCCAGTGGCAATAACATTAAAAGCCAACATTATATCTGCGCTTACGGCATCAGTAATTTCGCCATTATAAATACTATAATCTGTAATATTTCTTCTAAATGTTATATATGATTCTTGATCAATCCCATCAGGTATTTTTAAGCGTAACTCCTCTTTACTGATATCCCAGTACTTATCCTGCACTTTCCAATTTTCAACAATCTCCTGTTTTGCTGGATAGTTACTGTCAAAAACCGGTACCCAAAGCGCGTCTTGGACTTTCTCCGGCTTTCTCTCTATCTTATCATTAATATAAATATCGCCATTTACAACCTGTAGTTTCTCCTCAGGTAAACCAATTAAACGTTTTATATAATTTTTACGGACAACATGAACATTGGTAGAACCACACTGTTCACAAAGAATAGCGTCCTCGGCCTTACACGACTTGCACACTACCTTGTGATATTGGTTAATACCAAATGGACGTTTAAAATATTCATTAACCTTGCTTTTAATTGGATTTTCTTTTTTCAATGAATTAGTACATTTCTCACATATCATTGATTGACTTGAAGAGAATCCGCATGACATGCATGTAACATCGCCAAATGGATATTTGAATACGGCAACATCCCACCTCTTGGGTTTGCCGAAATCATAAGAAAACTTGTTTACAAGTATCCTGCTTCCGCCCTTTTTCCCGTTATCAGATATACGTATCTTGTAAAAACAATTAGAACATTTTACATAATTAATATTATGATTACTTTTGAATTTCCAATTACAGTTAGGGCATTTAACTTCCTTATGCAGGCCTAATAATGTTGGGGCCATTGAACCTGTGGGGATTTTAAATGCTTCTACTACAAAGATCCTCAATACAAAAGCCAGTGCGACTGCAATCAATATTGATTCGATGTTTTCACGAAAGAATCCCTTTTCCTTTTTACTCTTCTTTTTTTCTATTCTGTCTTTAATGTCTGGCTTGTTCATATTAAATTAGTAGTTAAAAACATGTCATATATAATTATAATTAACTAATACTCTACTATTAATTGCATTAATCTAGTATTCTTTATCATCTGTAGATAGTACAGATAAAAACGCGCTTTGTGGTATTTCTACATTTCCAACATTCTTCATTCTCTTTTTTCCTTCTTTCTGTTTCTCGAGAAGTTTGCGTTTTCTGGTAACATCGCCACCATAACACTTAGCAGTAACATTTTTCGACATTGCACGTATTGTTTCTCTCGCAATAACCCGGCTTCCAATAGCAGCTTGAATGGGGATTTCAAACATATGTCTTGCTATATCTTTCTTTAAACTCTTTACCAAATTCCTCCCCTTATAATCAGCCTTCTTTCGGTGGACAATACATGAAAGAGCGTCCACCTTCTGCCCAGCAACCAGTATATCCAGTTTAACAAGGTCGTCAGGTACGTAACCAATAATCTCATAATCCAGCGTACCAAATCCCCTTGTTAAAGATTTCAGTTTATCATAGAAATCAAAGATTATTTCTCCTAATGGCATTACATATGTGAGTACGGCCCTCTTTTCACCCATATATTCTGTGCTCTTGTAAGTAGCTCTTTTTTCGTCCACTAACTGCATAATCGCCCCGATATACTCTGATGGAAGAATAATCTTTGCATCAACTATCGGTTCTCGAAACTCTTTTATAGAACCAACAGGAGGTAATTTTTCAGGATTATCAATGTGTATTATCTTGTCATCATGAGTTAATATTTCGTATGTCACAGTTGGAGCAGTCTGTACCAAGCCGACATTTCCCTCTCTTTCTAATCGTTCTTGCACAATTTCCATATGCAAGAGCCCGAGAAATCCGCATCTGAAACCAAATCCCAAAGCCTGAGATGTTTCAGGCTCAAATGAAAAAGAGGAATCGTTAAGCCACAATCTCTCAATCGCATCTCTTAAAGGCATAAAATCAGTGTTGGCAGTAGGGTATAATCCACAAAAAACCATGGGAAGCGGTTTGCGGTAACCCGGCAGTGCCTCCGTAGCCGTCTTCTCCTTTAATGTTATGGTATCACCAACATGGACATCATGTATCGATTTAATACTGGCAACACAATAGCCGACGCTTCCGGCGCTTAATTCGTTTACTGAAGTCATTTCAGGCCTGAGTACACCTAACTCAGTAATTAAAAATGATCTATTGGTTTTCATCATTAATATTTTATCACCGACCTTGACAGAACCATCAAAAATCCTGAAATATACTATCACACCACGGTAATCATCGTATACAGAATCAAAGATTAAGGCCCGTAAAGGCAAGTTTGAATCACCCTCTGGTGGTGGCATGCGTGTTATTATAGCATCAAAAACCCCTTCTATTCCAAGACCGGTTTTAGCGCTCACAGCAATGACCTCTTCGTCCGTTTCACCAAGGATGCTGACAATTTCATCACTTACCTCCTCCGGTCTGGCAGATTTTATATCTATTTTGCTGAGAACAGGTATAATCTCAAGGTTTTTTTCCATTGCCATATACATGTTAGTAATTGTCTGTGCTTCGATTCCCTGTGCCGCGTCAACGAGAAGCAATACACCCTCACAGGCACTGAGGCTACGCGACACCTCATAGCTAAAATCGACATGCCCCGGCGTGTCGATCAGATTTAAAGAGTATATCTCTCCATCTTTTACATAATCCAGAGAGACCGCACTTGCTTTTATGGTAATACCACGTTCTCTTTCCAGATCCATATTATCCAGTAACTGGTCACGGAATTTTCTCGGATTAATTGCCTTTGCCGTTTTAAGCAGACAATCGGCAAGTGTAGACTTACCATGATCAATGTGAGCTATTATACAAAAATTGCGAATATGTTTAATTTTCAAGCGAAACCTCAATTACAACGTTAACGATTATTTACCCTGTGCATGAACACAGGAGCTATTAATTAAAATATTTTCGATACTTCACAGGGCCTATAACCCTGTGAAATATCGAACACGGTCAATGAGCAAATGCTCTGACATGAGGCACCATGGCCTTAATCTCTTCTTCTGATAACATATCACCAAATGGAATGTAGTTATCATTATCAGGATTTCCATGTGTTATTGAGTTCACAAATTCATCATCAGTACGTGAACCCTGCCACTCTTTATCAGTGAAATCCTTTGTTCCAAAACCTATACCTGCAGATGTTCCCTTGCCATCCTCTCCATGACATAACGCACACTTTTCAGCATATATTGTGGGTGCATCTATATCGCTAGCAAATACATTTGAAAAACCTAAACAAAATATTGAAATTAAAAACAATAGCGCTACTATTACCTTGCTCCTCAATGTACTTCTCCCTTCATAATTTTTTTTAAACGCTCTTTGAAAAGATCCAGAGCTAATGCCCTGTGGCTAATCCGGTTCTTTACATCCGACCCTAATTCAGCCATCGTCTGTTTATATTCAGGTATATAGAATATAGGATCATATCCGAAACCCTTTTTACCAAGAGGTTCTGAATTAATGAGGCCTTCACAGCTTGCCTCTACTACAAAGTGCAACTTTTCAGGCTCTGCCAGAGCAATTGCACAACGAAATCTTGCCGTCCTTTTATCAAAAGGAACATCCTCTAATTCCTCAAACAATTTTAGAAATTTCTCTTCATAACCGGTATCCTCACCACAATATCGTGAGGATAAAACACCTGGTCGTTTATCCAGTGCATCAATCTCTAATCCCGAATCATCTGCGATAACACACATATTACAAAACCTTGCCAGCTGTAGTGCCTTTTTCGCTGCATTCTCTTCAAAGGTAATACCATCTTCAACAATATCTGGAACATCATCAAAATCTTCCAGATCTAGTAATCGCAATGACATCCCATTCAGGATTTTCCTAATCTCCTCTTTCTTGTTTTTATTTTGAGTCCCAATTACGATACTACTTGTCTTTATCATTATGTCATTAGCCTTGCAACGCTTCCTTTTGAATCTGGGTTAATTCGCCTATTCCCTTTTTTGCCTGTCCTATCATTTGAGCGAGCTCTTCTTCTGAGAATGTCTGTTTCTCCGCTGTACCCTGTAACTCTATATACTCTCCACTACCAGTCAAAACGATATTCATATCTACATCTGCAGTGACATCCTCCTCATAACATAGATCCAGCAATGGCACACTATCTACTACACCCACACTTACTGCTGCCACACTCCCTATAAGCGGTTCTCCTGTGATTCCTGCATTCTTTTTCAACCAACTGATGGCATCTACTAAGGCAACATATGCACCGGTAATAGATGCAACCCGTGTTCCTCCATCTGCCTGAATAACATCACAATCAATCCATATTGTCCTTTCTCCAATTGCTGAAAGGTCAACTATGGCGCGCATGGACCTCCCTATCAACCTTTGAATTTCATGAGTACGTCCGCCCACCTTACCTCGGGATGACTCCCTTGACACTCTTCTTGGCGTAGATCCAGGCAGTAATGAATATTCCGCCGTAATCCAACCCTCTCCTGTGTTTTTTTTATGTGGAGGTACACTCTCTTCAATAGACGCAGTACATATTACCTTGGTGTTTCCAACTGATATAAGAACAGATCCATTTGCAAATTTTGTATAGCTTCTTTCTATTAATACCGGGCGCATCTCATCCGGCTTTCTTCCGTCTATTCGCATTATTATGTACCTCTATTTGTTTTACCTGTATTACCTATTAAATAAAATATTATCTTGATGAAAACTGAGTTTACCCGCTAATGAGAAGCTTTAGCAGTGCTTTCTGGACGTGTAACCTGTTTTCTGCCTGATCATATACAATAGAATGTTCGCCATCAATAACATCGTCTGTAATCTCCTCACCACGATGAGCAGGCAGACAATGCATGACAAAAACGTCCTTCTTTGCGTATGAGATTAGTTCATTATTAACCTGAAAACCCTTAAAATCCTGGCGTCTGGCTTCGGCTTCTTCTTCTTCTCCCATGCTAATCCATGTATCGGTATAAATCACATCTGCACCTTTAACCGCTTCTCTTGGATCTCTGATTTGTTTGATGTAGGAGTCCTTACCTATGACATTATTTTCTAGCTCATTTAAAAACTGTGCAGATAATTCATAGTTTTCCGGAGAAGCAATCGTACACGATACTTTTAGCTTTGCGCATAGAAAGGCTAATGACCTGGCGACATTATTTCCATCACCAACATATGCTAAGTTAACATTATCAAGGCTACCTTTCTTTTCTTTTATCGTGTATAAGTCCGTCAGTGCCTGACACGGATGGGTATAGTCAGACAATGCATTAATTACTGGTACAGAGGAACTATCGGCGAGTTCAATAACCGTTTTATGGTCATAAGTTCTGATAGCAATGCAATCAATAAATCGAGACAAAACCTTTGAAACATCTTTTATAGATTCACGCTCGCCAATATTTATATCATGCTTGGTCAGATATATTGCATGCCCCCCCATCTGCGTCATCGCGACTTCAAAGGAAACCCTTGTTCGCATAGAGCTTTTCTCAAATATCATTCCAAGCGTTTTGCCGGCAAGACAGAGATCAGTAGCACCTCTTTTACTGGATTTCTTCATTTCTGCCGTTAGTGCAAACAGCTCATCAATATCTACACGCTCAAGATCCGCGACTGAAACCAGGTTTTTACACTGCATAATTCCACCTATAACCCTTAATTAACAGACTTTAAAATATTCTTTAATATCCCCAGGCCTTCATCTATATATTCTTTTGTAATATTCAGCTGTGGCATAACTCTTATCACATTGTCATGAGTACAGTTCACCAGCAACCCATCATCCATACACTTTTTTACCACTTCTGCTGCAGGGATTTTAAGCTCTATACCTATCATCAATCCAATGCCTCTTACTTCTTTAATAACATCAAGCTCTTTTGCCATACTTCTTATCTGTTCAAAAGAATAATTACCCATTTTTGTAGCATTATCCAACAAGCCTTCCGACTGAATAACTTCAAATACCGCAGCTGATGCCGCACAGGCGAGAGGATTCCCTCCGAAGGTTGAAGCATGGCTTCCTGGTACCAGACTTTTAGCAATCTCTTTTGTTGCCTCCATAGCGCCCACGGCAGTACCATTTCCCAGTGCTTTAGCAAGCGTCATTATATCCGGTGTTATGTCATAATGTTGATAAGCAAAATACTTTCCCGTTCTTCCCATTCCACACTGGACTTCATCGAGAATCAAGAGGGTATCATTGTCATCACAAATCTTTCTTAACCCTTCCATGTATTCTTTATCTGCAATATTAATTCCGCCTTCTCCCTGAATAGGCTCAAGCATAATGCCACAAGTCTTGTCATCTATAATATCTTCAATTTCCTTCAGGTTATTAAACGATGCATACGCAAAGCCCTCGACAAGTGGAGCAAAGCCACTATGGTACTTTGGTTGAGCTGTTGCTGTTACCGTTGCAAGAGTCCTTCCATGAAACGAATCTTTCATCGTGATAATTTTATATTTACCTTTTTTAGAACCGTGAATTCTCGCTAATTTTATAGCTGCCTCATTTGCTTCCGCCCCACTGTTACAAAAGAAACATTGTCCATTAAAAGAGTTTTCAGAAATGTATTTTGCAAGACGTCCCTGTGGTTCAGAATAGAAAATATTTGGCACATGTACCAACGTTGCTGCTTGCTCCTGCATTGCCTTTGTCACCTCAGGATTGCAATGCCCTAATGAACTGACCGCCCATCCGGAAAAAAGGTCCAGATAACGCTTACCATCTGTATCCCAAAGATGTACCCCATCACCCCTGACAATTACAAAAGGATGTCGAGAGTAATTTGGAATTACATAATTATCGTAGTTTTCTAGTACTTCACTTTTATTCATAATTTAGATTCCTTTATGCGGATTCCCTGCGATGAGAAGAAATAGAAAAATGGAATGCTTTAATAATTGTACGTTCTTTCTGAAGTAGGTGAATATCAAAAAGATCAACTCTTAAAAACACTTGAAAACACTTGAAAACAACATTATCAAAAATATTAACCTGGTAATGCTTTTAATATATATTAAACAATGATCTGGGTCCCAATACCCTTGTCAGTAAAGATCTCAAGCAATAGTGAATGAGGTATGTGGCCGTCAATAATATGTGCTTTTTTTACTCCCTCTCTCATCGCAGAAATACATGCATTCGCTTTCGGGAGCATTCCACCACTTATTACCCCACTCTTTATCAATTTATTAACTTCATCTTCATGCAATGTTGACGTAAAAGACTCCGGATTAGACGGGTCAGTTGAAATTCCATGAGTATTAGATATAAAAACCAGTTTTTCGGCCTTCAAAGCACCTGCTACAAACGATGCCACATTGTCTGCATTTACATTATAATTTTCACCGTCGACACCTTTGGCAATTGGAGACACTATAGGTATTTGGTCCTCTTCAAATAAATTAATAAAACTATCACATTCTATCTCAGTAAGTTCTCCCACATAGCCAAGATCCTCGGCCTCTGATCCACCATCACCTTTACTGACGAGCTTTCTGGCTTTGATTGGGCTATCGTCCCCCTCCCATACACATACACCTTTCGCTCCCATTTCATTTATCTGATCTATTATCAACTTACCTATCTGATTGGTAAGTACATCAATAGCAATTTCCAACGTCTCCCTATCAGTAACACGATAGCCATTTACAAAAAGAGGTTTTTTCCCCCTTTTTTCCATCTCACTGCTTATGAATGGGCCACCGCCATGGACTATAACCGGTTTCATACCTATAGACTTCATAAAAACCATATCTTGAAGTACACTTTGAAAGGTACCCTTGTCTACCATTGCGCTACCGCCAAATTTTACAACGACTACCTTATCCTTAAAAGACTGAATATAAGGTAACGCCTCAATTAAGACCCTGGATTTGCCAATTGCTTCTTCCATAGAAATACCTTTCGTGCCAATAATCTTAGATTTTTTGAAGTCCAAATCAGGCGGTGAATCATCCTCATTAAAAATGCTTTCGATTTCACCGTTTTTTATATTATTTTCTGCTATCGCCAGATCCATATTTTCCTTAATAGCTTAATTTACAGGAATTACAACAATTTGGAAAAAATTATCCAAACTTGGGATTATAACTGTTACAACATCACTGTCAAGATTAAATCGTCAATTTCATTCTATGACAATGGCATATGGCTATTGCCAGTGCATCTGTCGCATCATACTTTTCAGGTACCTCAGATAATGCCAAAAGAATCTTTACCATTTTACTCACCTGTACTTTTTGAGCATTACCTATACCAACAACGGCACGCTTTACTTCAGTTGGAGCATACTCAAACAGAGGGATGTCTGCTAATGCTGCACACAATATTGCAACTCCCCTGGCTTCACCGATCTTAATGGCGGCTTTTACACTTTTCCCATAAAACGCGCTCTCCAATGCAACCTGATCCGGCTTATAATCCTTAATAGCTTTATTTAATCCATCGAACATCATTTTAAGTCTGTCCTGAAACGAATCCTTTCGCTTGCCCTCAATAGTACCGTAATCCACGGAAAACAACTTACCTCTGATATCATCGACAATCCCAAAACCGGTTACCATTGTGCCTGGATCTACACCTAAAATACGCATTTATCCTGAAATCCAATATATTTAAAATTTAAAAAATCTTCATATTACCGTCTACATTGGAATACGGTAAATATATAACCTGCCTATAGACAAAAATACGGTAATATCCTGCCTAAAGGAATATTCTCTGAAATCGATTATTGAACGACTATAGCAATAGTCGAACAAAATATATTCAGATGAATAGATTTCCATTATAATGTCAATATTTCAAGATCATACAAAAAAACTCTTCCAATAAACCCTGCCTTTTTGGTATAGTCAAAACGCAGAGGCGTATTATATTTTTCTGATATATTTTCACATTATCGTACTTTATATCAAATTTGATTGCTTTTGCTAAAAACTTTATTACTCATAGGAGGAGTCTACAACATTGAAATCCCCTGAAATAGAAGGTAACAATAGAGAGTTGTGGCTTCAAAAGCTCTTAGAGATTGTTGCACGAAAACGTTTAATAATGTATCGTTTCATCAGCCAGTCACTGCAAATCCTGGTTTGGGGAAATGGTGGCGGAGTTGTCCTGTTATTGGGATTTATTACTGGTGGAAATTCTGATCAAAGAGCACATTGGGGCATTATAATAAGTCTTCTTATATTTCTTTCCGGTGTAATATTAGCGGCAATTTCTCTTATACTTACTACGACAGTTGCTATCAAGGAAGCACACACGGTAGAAACGGCTTTGTATCGATTCCTTAATAATAAAATATCCAGAGAAGAAGCATTAATTTATGAGAATGAAGAGACTTTCAGGTGGGTTAATACTTCTGCAATTTGCGGAGCTTTTAGTGCTATTGCCTTTATTGCCGGAATGACAATTTCTGTCATTCAGATAGCAATTTTCTTCTAATTCCTAAATATATAAATGATAATTTATCGATTAAAAATTGCTGTACTCGGAATTTTGACATGTAGTCTCTGTCATCAGGCTTTTGCTGATCCAGGTGTTTTTAAAGACAGAATTGTTTTTGGACAATCAGCGGTTATGAAAGGGCCGGCAGCAGCACTCGGTATAGGCATGAATACCGGTATTCTCGCTGCATTTAATGCACAGAATGCACAGGGGGGTATTGATGGACGCAAACTTGATCTTTTAACTTACAACGACGGTTACGAACCTGAACTTGCTGCGGCCAACACAAAAAAATTAATTGTTAAGGACAACGTATTCGCTTTGATTGGTGCAGTTGGCACACCTACATCTAGAGTAAGTGTACCGATAGCAAACAAGTATAATGTCCCTTTTATAGGGCCTTTTACCGGGGCTGGTTTTCTTCGTAAGTCGGAAAACAGTAATGTAATAAACATTCGTGCCAGTTATGAACAGGAAGCTGAAACATGGGTTCAGCATCTTACTGAAGATCTTGGCGTCACACGTATTGCAGTTTTTTACCAGGATGATTCCTTTGGACAGGCGGGCCTCAAAGGTGTACGTAAGGCGCTTGCCAGCCGTAATATGAGATTGGTTGCTCGAGGAAACTATGCTCGTAATCTAACCGCTGTTCATTCTGCACTGTTTACCATTCGTAAAGCAGAACCGGAAGCAGTAGTGATGGTTGGCGCCTATAGGCCCAATGCCGCATTTATTCGATTGGCAAGAACATTTGAATTGGATGCTATATTTATAAACATTTCTTTTGTAGGTGCTAAAGCACTAGCAAAGGAACTGGGTACTGCAGGTAAAGAGGTAGTTATTTCTCAGGTTGTACCTTTTCCCTGGGACACAGATATCAAACTGGTATCTGAATATCATAAGGCTTTAAGTGCATTCAATAAAGATATAGAACCCGGATTTGTTTCTCTGGAAGGTTATATCGTTGGACGCCTGATCATCGAATCACTGAAGCGACTTAAAGGTGAACCAACAAGAGAGAACCTCTTGAATACCATTTATACATCCGGACCTTTCGAGCTTGGGGGTATAAATTTATCTTTTGCAGAAGGGGATAATCAGGGCATGGATAATGTTTATCTTACGGTAATCCAAGAAGACGGTTCATTTCAATCGGTGAATCACTTACTTCCCTTAACTAAAAAACCAGTTAAAGATAATGAATATGAGACAATTCTGATAGAATAATCTTTTTATTCAGATTTTGAAGTTTGATAGTTATTACTATTACTTCTCTTTCCTGGCTTATTATCAATGAGTGAATGAGCTGAAGAGATATTGGAAGCTGCGGAAGCTGCCTGATAATGGTGTGCTTCCTTACTGGTTTCGTGTATTCCAGCTCCAGGTTTTCGATCTTCAGATTTTTCAACGGCATGTGCCAACTTGCTGCCAGGATGAATATGGGTTCCAGGTTCTTCAGTTTCAGCGGGTATCTGATGCACATCCTTCATTTTTGACAGTTGAGGAATTTGTTCTGTTGGGCCTCGTAAGAGGTTTACTGCAATATTTGGATCCTGTCCAGGGGTCAGTACTACTATTTTTGCTTTGCCAAGAATATCCTTAACACTCTTCCAATATTCAGTTATCAGTGTCTGTTCCGGTGACTTTTTCTTTTCTCTGAGAATATCATTAAAACGGCTTGCATCGCTACTCGCTGTTTCCAGACGATGTATGGATAGAGACCTTGCTTTTTCAATTATGTTGTCGTGTTCTCCATAGGCAAGAGCCATTGTCTTTTCATAACGCGTCTTTGCATCATTAACAAGTTGAAGTTTCTTTGATTTTGCATCATTGACTGCACGAAACGCTGCTATGGCATCCTCAGGCGGCGTGACAAGTGTCAGATTAATAGTAAGTAGAGTAATCCCCAATCCAATATTATCAATATCATTCTGTAAAGTTTTAAGAATTGTCTTTTCGACATATGCTTTATCCGTAGAAAGAACCATATCGATAAACATCGTAGATACTGTATCTATAAATTTACTCCGGACAAATTCATTCATAAATGCTATCGGAAGTTCGTTTCTGAAGAGATACTTTTCTGGATCAGTTATTTGATACTGCACATCAAGAGATGCCATAATATAGTTGAAATCTCCAGTCAACATTGGCAAGGCAGGGCTGATTTGGCCGTCGACATTTAAGTTGTATATTTTACTCGTCAGTACTTTATCAATTTTGTCGACACCCCAGGGAATACGAAAAAAGAGACCCGGTTGGATATCATCATGTACTAATTTACCAAACCTTCGTAGAGTTGCTACTTCACCAATTTTAACGGTATAGAATCCCTGATACAATGATATAGCAACTATAGTGATTAGTAACATTATCCAACGATAGCGATATGTATGGTCGAATACAGCACGGATAATAATAACGCTTCGGAGTTGATCAGTCGCTTTATCATTCACCATTGAGCACCTTAAACAGCTTTGAATCTGACTCAAGAAACAGTGTAGTCTCTTTTCCAATTATAGCTTTGTAACTTTCGAGGCTACGTAGAAACCTGAAGAACTCAGGATCTTTTTCATATGCGACAGCAAAGATTTTTAATGCATCAGCTTCAGCCTTACCAAGTATTTTTTCTGCTTTTGCGTGGGCTTTTGCCAGGATGCGTTCATGCTCGGCAGATGCTTTAGCCTCAATTTTGAGTGCCTGTTCGGTCCCTTCGCTTATATAACGTGCCGCTATTCTGGCACGCTCCGCGTTCATGCGCGCAATGACACTTGTCCTATTCTGGCTAGGAAGGGTAAAGCCACTGAGTTGGACATCTATAACGGAAATACCAAAATTAGTTCTAGTAATATCGTTAATTTTTTCCTTGATTACGGTAACAATATCATGGAACTCAACTTTGTTCAAACCGACATTAACAAAGCTCTCCATTGGTATTGAACCTATAGCAGCACCCAATCGAGCGGTAAAAAGGTCACCCAATCTTTCCTCCGCCCAAGCTCTTATTTTTACTGTTTCGATAAAATGTATAGGATCAATGATTTTCCAAGTCAAAAAACTTTCTACGATGACGTTTTTCTTATCATCCGTTAAAATTTCAACCTGTGGATTTTTTAGCAGTAATTGTCGTGTATCTACACGAATAGCACGGTCTACAGGCCAGGGATACTTAACGTTTAGACCTGGCTGACGAATATTTTCAAGAGGTTTCCCAAACCGTGTTATAACCGCGACTTCACGTTCGTCAACAATAAAGAAGCATGTAATGATTAGTACAACTGCCGCAATACCTCCTATGTAATAAAAATACTTTCTTGATCTTTTCAATTATTTTGTCTCCTTTTGCTTTACTTTATTGCTATTAATCATTGAGTTTTTAGGTGAATCGTTCAACATGTTTTTGGGATATTCATTAAGGCTTTGCTGCCAGATCGCTATTTTGCTGGCATTTACCCCCTTTGGTAGAATGAATTTTTCACGCCCATACATTGTTACTTCATTTGTCTCAAACCAGAGCAAATCCTGTAGTATATTACGATTTTGAGATACCACTGCCGCCTTATCCAGAAAAGCTTTGACATTGGCATCAGCCTTAACTCGTTTTGCATCACCAAGGGCCTCTGCTCGCATAATTTCCAGTTTGGCATTACCAATAGCCCTGGGCACCAGCATAGTAAATGTTTTTTCAGCAAGGAGAATGGAGGTTTCTTTGCTTTCCTGAGCACTTGTTACAGATCTGAAAGCATCAATTGTTTCTGAAAGTGGATGGATATCAACAATATTCACCGATAGTATTTCTGCACCCAGAGAGACTCCTTCTCCCTGAACCTTCTCATGGCCATGATCATATGAATGCATGAGGTTTTTATCGCTTCCGTTCAAATGATTAGACTTATGCGGGTGAGACTTTAAATGGGAAATATGATCCATCAGTTCTGTCTGTATATGAGATTCCATTGCATCACGCTCACTGGTAAAAAGAGGGAGCATCTTATGTTGTGCTATGAGCTCCTTTGCTACCGTTCGAGTTGATTGGTAAATTATCTGCTCAGGCAAGTCTGTTTTATAATAATATTGGTAAGGGTCAGGTATCGTATACTGAACAACAATAATAGTATTAATCAGGTTTTCGTCTCCGGTCAGATATTCACTATTCCAATCTTCATTTGCAAATGGTGAATTGGGATGCAGATTTGTATTGACCGTTCTCGCCATCGTGTTATTTCCTGTGTCTGTTTGGTCCAGGCCAACAACAATTCTTTTTGGAAATTTTGTTGCCCAGACATCAAATCTGCAAAATGGTCGAGGAGGCAGATAGTGAAGTCCTGGCTCTAAATCGCGCCAAACGACACGACCATAAACTACTCCAAAGCCAGCATGACCAAGTGGTACAGCACGTAATCCGCTGGCAATATAAAACAGTAATAATATAGGAAGACCGATCCTGACTAAATGGCTTTTAAATATTAATGAAGATAATCTGATATTTTGTTCGTCTAAATGCGCTTTAGAAATACATATTTTTTTCAGCAGCAGAATAAATGTATTATTAGAGAAGTCTTTTAAACCTGTTTTGGCTGCACCATTCCAAAAACGCCAGATTATGAGAACAATTAGCAGTAACGCAGAAACCCATTGGAAAGTACCAATGATCGAGTGAGTACCCATGCTCATATTTGGAACAATATGAATTCCCGTTAGAACCAGCAGATAATCGAAAGCATAACCGGATATCAGAGCACCTGCAATAATGCACGCCAGATAAATGCGGACGAACCTACCTCCAAATTGTTTGGTTAACATAACAATAGTGGTAGCATTTGTTGCTGGACCTGCTAAGAGAAACACCATTGCTGCTCCGGGGCTAATTCCTTTAATTATAAGAGCCGCTGCAATAGGCGTACTGGCAGAAGCACACATATAGAGAGGAACACTTGCTGCCAGCATAATCAACATAGGTATTATGCCTTTTGATAGTCCATACGCTGAAAGGTCATCAGGAAATGCGATAATAATGAAACCTGCCAATAAGAGTCCAACCAACAGTGAGAAAACAATTTCATCTGCCATTTCTTTAAAGGCATAACTCCATATCCGTTTAAAAATGTTTGATAGCGGAATATTTTCTGTCTCTGAGTTATCCGTGGTATTTTGTTCTTTGTCAACTTTCCCACAAGTGCCATAACCGTAAATATCTGGTTTGTACCATTGATTTAGTGGCTTCCAGGCGATAAACAACTTCCAGCGGCATCTTATGAATGATTTTACTGACATCCAGAAACTTGTTATTCCTACATAGTTTTCATCATTATCAAAAATATTGTGTTCATGGTCACCATGACAATGGTCATGGCACCCAGTATCTTCATGTTCTCTACTACCATTTTCATCATTGTCCCTAAGCAGACCAATAGCAAAAATGCCTGCTAACAAGGCGGAGAAAAAACTTGCAATTGGTCGAGCAATTGCCATAAAGGGGCCTAATAATCCCCATGTTATTAGAATTGAATCAGTTCCGGACTCAGGTGTTGTAATCAGGAATGACATTGTTGACGGTCTACTGGCGCCTTTGCGACGAAGTTCGATCGCAATTGGGACAATACCACAGCTACATATCGGAAGCGGAATACCAAAAGCCGCAGAGGTGATGACACTTAACAATCCTTTTCCCCCCATAAAGCGCTGAATCATATGTTTTGGAATCAAAATATGAAGCATTCCTGCCATCATCAGCCCTATTAGCATCAATGGTGCTAATAGTAGAAATATCTCCCAAATTCCGCAAAAAAACAATATGATTAATTCCATGTCTGGTATGTTAAATCGAAAAGTGACAATTCGGAGACTTAAGGGTTTAATGAAAAGTAATAAATATTAGAATACGGCTGCTCTATATACTAACGATATGAAGTTAAGAAGTCAATTATACATATCACTCTCATGTAGCATCAAACGCATTTAATGTAATTTCAGTGTTATCATTTACCTATTCTTAAAAGAAATATTTTACGATCCACATTAAAGACAAGCCTAATGCCAGACTATACAGATTATAAAATTTTCTGGGATTGTGCTGATGAACAAACGGCAAAAGATCGCTACTTGCAATATACAAAAAAGTCCCGCAAGATATACCAATTGCCCAGGCAAGGACATTCTCATGCAGGTTTTTCAAAATAAAAAAGGAAATAAGGGCCCCTATAGGCGTCGTCAATGAAAAGATCATAACCAGTTTTATAATATTCGCTTTTTTGTATCCCCCATGTATAAGAATACCGGTGAGAGACAGGGCGGAAGGGAATTTGTGTACGATAATTGCCAGAAATATTATTATGCCGATATCTTTCACGAGAAACCCAGCACCCATTGACATACCTTCTATTAAGCTATGGAATGAAATCCCTAAAAAAGCTGAGAGTCCTATTGTGTGAACGTTACAGGCATCCTCTTCGCAAGAATGCACCATTACAAATTTTTCGAGTATGTAAATAACAAAAAAACCAATCAATATTGGTATGCCTACATTGCTACCAAGAGGTTGTGTGATTTCCGGTAACATATGAAAAAAACAACTTCCAAATAAAATACCCACACCAAAACTGACTATCAGTCTGATATTATTTTTGGACCAGCCTCTTACTAAAGGAAATAGACCACCAATAGCTGATATAATGAATATAAGTAATACACATCCTAAAAATGTAATCATATTTTTATACAATGAAAATATAGACTGCCGACACAAGATGAGACATATATTTTCATTAAATTAAGGTTGTTGCTAATTGACACTTATGAGTCTTTGATTTTAATAATAAAATGCTTTAAAACCAATTATGAATATAAATACATATTTCCGATTAAAAGTCAATATTTTAAGAACATTCTAAAATATACCTTCAACAAATTCTGCCCTTTTGGTATACTCCAGTCACGTTGATTATATTCTTCTGGGTCTTTTTATTTGTGCTATAGAATACGGTAAATCCTGTCAAAAATAATGAGTATACCAAACCTTAATACTGACCTGTGTGGAATAAAAATGTCAAATCCTACTATACTTCCATCAGGATTTCTCGGTACATCTAAATCCCTGCTGAAACGGGTTGCTGCCAATGGAGTCGGTGCAGCGACAATTAAATCAGTTAGTTTTGAAGCCAGGGAGGGACACAAAAACCCGACGGTCATTCCCTTTGAGGCAGGATTGCTGAATGCAGTCGGATACTCAAACCCCGGTGCGGAAGAAACCGCCAGGGAATTTGCGAACTTGAAAGATGTGTCGATACCCGTAATTGCAAGTATTATCGGTACAGAGCCTGATGATTTTGTACGAGTTGTGGATAAACTGTCGCAAACTGAATTTTCTGCCATCGAACTTCCGCTTTCATGTCCTCACACACCAGGATTCGGGCTGCTGGCTGGTCAGGGAACACCCGAAAGCACGGGACAGATTGTTTCTGCCGTTAGAAAAGCCAGTGAGCTACCTATATTTGTTAAACTATCACCTAACATACCGGAAATAGGAAACTTAGCTAAGGCGGCTGAGAACGCCGGCGCCGATGCAATAACCGCTGTAAATACACTCGGTCCGGGTATGTTAATAAACATAGAGGCACGCAAGCCTATTCTCTCATTTAAAGTTGGAGGAGTCTCAGGTCAGGCCCTGAGGCCTGTTGCAACGCGATGCGTATATGACATATATGAATCAGTCAAAATACCTATAATCGGCACAGGAGGTGTTTCTACAGGCCGACATGCCATTGAGATGATTATGGCCGGTGCAACCGCCGTTGGAGTTGGTACCGGTATATACGAAAGGGGAATAGATATCTTCAGAAAAATATGCCGGGAAATGGAAACATGGATGTCTGAAAACAACTATAATTCGGTACATGAAATGATTGGAATTGCCCATGAATGAAATTTCTCCTTTAGACCAACCGGTAATGATGAAGATTGATAAGATTGTTGACGAATCTGATGGGACAAAGTCTTTTATGTTCAAGCACAAGCTTGATTACAATCCCGGACAATTCATTATGGTATGGCTGCCGGGCATTGATGAGAAGCCGTTTGCCGTATCATATCTGGGAGACGACTTTTTTGGAATTACCGTGCTTGAACGGGGCAAATACACAAAACTCCTTCACAAAATGGGACCGGGAGATCAGCTCGGTATTAGAGGCCCATTTGGACATGGGTTCAGTTTTCCGGATAATATTACGGACGGTAAAGGAAGCGTCTGTGTAATAGGAGGAGGCTGCGGAATGGCATCTGTGACGGTCCTGATTGAGAGACTACAGAATAACAACCTCACAGTTCTCATGGGAGCAGCTACAAGTACATCACTGTTCTTTAAAAACCGATATAAAGACATAACACTTTTCACTGATGATGGTAGTGAAGGTATTAAAGGATACCCGACAGATATTCTTGAGGATCTGCACAATAAACACAGATACGATATTATGTATACCTGCGGCCCAGAGGTTATGATGTCCAAAGTATACGAATTCTGTAAAAAGCATGATATACAATTCGAGGCATCACTGGAAAGATACATGAAATGCGGTATCGGGATCTGCGGTCAATGTGTATGCGACGGACAGATGGTGTGTAAAGATGGGCCGGTATTCGATCTACAGGCTCTCAGCAACATGAATGATTTTGGAAAACACTCACTTCTTAAAAGCGGCAAGAGGGTCTCTCTTAAAGAATATGCTGATTGGAAAAGCTGTTAAACAAAATTAATTTTTACTTGCATCTCCAATGTTCTGTGTCAGTTCAATCAATTTTCCCAAGGAAGCCTTAGCCCTTCCGGAATCAATAGATTCTGCGGCGATTCGTACTCCATCCCTCAGATTTCCTACGCCTCCTCCGGTAACAATTGCAGCAGACGCGTTTAAAAGAACAATGTCTCGTTTTGGGCCGATTGCCCCATCCAATACAGCAGTGATTGCACTCGCGCTCTCCTCTGGTGAATTTACCATGAAGTCTTTCATCTCGGCCTTTTTAATCCCAAAGCTATCATGTGTGATAAAATAACTCTTAATCTCCCCATCTTTCAGTTCACATACTTTTGTTTTGTCTGTTGTCGTGATTTCATCCATACCATCATAGCCATATACCACAAATGCGTGTTCGGTATTAAGTTTTTTCAGTACCTTTGCCACAATATCAGTTAACTTAGCATCATATACACCGATGACCTGCCTTGTCGCCCTTGCAGGGTTAGTTAATGGGCCTAAGATATTAAATATAGTCTTTATTCCAATTTCACGTCTTGGGCCCACGGCATGTTTCATCGAACTGTGTAGAAGTGGAGCCATAAGAAAACCGATATTCGCATTCTGAATGCACTTTTCTACAACTTCTGTATTGGCATCAATATTAACACCCAGCAACTTAAGCACATCAGCGCTTCCGCATTTACTTGAAGATGCTTTATTACCATGTTTTGCTACCTTCAGTCCAGCTCCAGCAACGACAAATGCGGCGCACGTAGATATGTTAAACGTACTTTTTGCATCTCCACC